>NZ_JAAKZY010000121.1 GCF_011045015.1 Streptomyces scabichelini
CCTCCGGCTTCCACCCCAACTCCCCCCGCACCCGCGCCGAATCCGCCGTGATGTGCCGTACGTCGCCGAGCCGGTACTCCCCGGTGACGACGGGCGCCGGCCCTCCGTGGGCGGCGGCAAGCGCATCGGCCAGCTCTCCCACGGTGTGCGGATCCCCGCTGCCCACGTTGTAGGCCGTGAAGGGGGTGAAGGGGGCCGCGGACGAAAGGGCCTCCAGAGCCAGGACATTGGCCGAAGCCACATCGCGTACGTGGACGAAGTCCCGCCGCTGACCCCCGTCTTCGAAGACCCGAGGCGGCTCTCCGCGCGCCAGTGACGACCGGAAGAAGGAGGCGACCCCGGCGTACGGGGTGTCGCGCGGCATCCCCGGCCCGTACACGTTGTGGTACCGGAGCGACACCGCCCGGCCGTCCACCGCACGGGACCAGGCAGCCGCCAGATGCTCTTGGGCGAGCTTGGTCGTGGCGTACACGTTCCGGGGATCGACGGGAGCGTCCTCACCCACAAGGCCGGGCGCCAACTCGGCTCCGCAGACGGGGCAGTCGGGCTCGAAGCGGCCCGCCTCCAGATCGGCGACGTCCCGCGGCCCGGGCCGTACGACCCCGTGCCGCCCGCACTCGTACCGGCCCTCCCCGTACACCACCATCGACCCGGCGAGCACCAGCCCCCGCACCCCCGCGTCCGCCATCGCGGACAGCAGCACGGCGGTCCCGAGATCATTGCTGCTCACATAGGCGGGCGCGTCCTCGAATCCCTTGCCGAGACCCACCATCGCCGCCTGATGACATACGGCATCCACGCCGCCGAGCGCCCGCCCCACCGCCTCGCGGTCCCGCACGTCCGCCCCGGACACGAGGTCGTACACCACCGCCTCATGCCCCCGCGCCCCAAGCGCGGCCACGACCGCCGACCCGATGAACCCGGCACCGCCGGTGACCAGTACTCGCATAACGGAAACGCTAGGCCCGCGCCCCGCTCATCAGCGGCTCCGCGGCCGTCATGTCACGGGGACGTAAGAACCCTCGGGGGGAACCCTCGGGGGACGCGTCAGCGTCCCGCCAGCATCTCCAGCGCCCCCGACACCAGTGTCCGTACCCCCGGCCCGACCGTCCCCAGGTCGGGTGCGAAGTGCGGGCTGTGGTTGCTGGGTACCGCCGCGAGCTGTTGCATCAGGTCGCCGCCGGTGGCCGCCGCGTCCCATACGTCGATGGGGGTGCTCGTCACGAACCAGTACGAGTACGGGAGGCCGCCCTCGGCGAGGAACGGGAAGTCCTCGCTGCCCATCACCGGGCCGAAGTCGAGGACCGTGCCCGCGCCGAAGACCTCGCCGTGGACGGCGGCGACGCGGCGGTCGGTGTCCATGTCGTTCACCGTGACCGGGAAACTGCTGCCGACGGTGACGGTGGGCTCGCTGGGGCAGCCCGCGGCAGCGCACTCGCCCGCGGCGATGCGGCGTATCGCCGCGAGCATGCGGTCGCGTACGTCGGCGGACTGCGTACGGACGTTCAGGGCGATGTGTGCCTCGGACGGGATGATGTTGTGCCGGGTGCCCGCCTCGATCCGTCCGACCGTCAGGACGGCGGACTCGCGGGCCGCCAACTCCCTTGATACGACGGTCTGGAGGCGGGTCACGATGTACGCGGCCGTCACCACCGGATCGACGGTCGCCTCGGGCCGGGAGCCGTGGCCGCCCACCCCGTGCACGACGATGTCGACGTCCGTCGAGGCGGACATGATCAGGCCGGGCGAGTGGGCGTACAGCCCTGTCGGGCCTGGCGCCGCGTGCTGGGCGAGCAGGACGTCCGGGCGCGGGAAGCGCTCGTACAGCCCGTCCCCGACCATCGCGGCCGCGCCCTCGCCGGTCTCCTCGGCGGGCTGGCCCACGACGAGGAGCGTGCCGGACCAGGTGTCGCGGCCCGCGGACAGTGCGTCGGCGGCCCCCGTCAGCCAGGTGACGTGCAGGTCGTGCCCGCAGGCGTGCATGACACCGGGCGTCTCGGATGCGTACGGCAGGCCGGTCTCCTCGGCGACCGGCAGCGCGTCCATGTCGCCGCGCAGCAGAACGGTCGGCCCGTCGCCGTTGCGCAGCAGACCGACCACTCCCGTGCCGCCGACGCCGTCGACCGTCTCGTACCCGGCCGTACGCAGTCGCTCGGCGAGCTTGGCCGCCGTGCGGTGCTCGCCGAGGGACAGCTCGGGATGGCGGTGCAGATCCCGGTAGAAGTCCTCGAGCGCGGGCAGCGGGAGGTCGGCGGTGAGGTCCAGCGCGGTACGGGCGGCGGGAGAGGTCACGGGTTGCAGCGTACGGGGGCGGGGGCCGAACCACTCGGCGTGGTCGTCGAGTTCGGTCAGGGCGGGCATCGCGACCATGGTCGCCCGGTCCATCCAGTCCGTCCCGTCCATCCTGTGTTCAGGTCTTTGTAACGCGTTGGTCACGTTCCGCCGCACTGGCCGTCCTTGGAGATCCTTTCGCCTGGATCATGCAGGTGAATCCCCAGTGATTCGCACGGGGGTGCTATGGAAAGGCAACCGAATGAGACCCGCCATACGGCGTTCGGCCACGGCTGCGTCCGCGTTCCTGCTTGCTCTCGGAGGGGTGACCACGCTGGCGGCCACACCCGCGTACGCCGTCGACTTCGCGTGCAAGTACCAGGACAAGACGTTCGCGACGCCCGGGGACAACACGTACGTCGAGATCCAGCTGTGCATCCAGCGAGTCGGCGACGGCTATGAGGCCACCGCCGACGTCAGCTGGTTCAACGGCGGCACCAGCAGCATCGACGGCGAGCGGAAGTTCGACAAGTTCGACGTCCAGGTGCGAGTCGAGCAGTCGAACGTCGTCAAGGGCAGCCGCACCTGCGACATCCGGTACGACATCAACAGCTTCCCGCGGTCCAGCGAACTCTGCTCCAAGTTCGTCACCCACGACCGGACCTCGACGTGGACCGCCGACGGAAAGGTCGTCTTCGACCTCGACCGCGACGGTGAGGGCGCCTACACGTGGGACCTGACCGGTTCGCCGCAGATCGACTGATCGACGCCGCTCTGAAGCTCTGAAGAACGAAGGGCCCGGTCCTCCTGGACCGGGCCCTTCGTTCTCACGTCAGCAGTGTCATGCCGGACGGCACGGTGATGGTGAACTCCTCGTCCAGGACGCGGCGGGCCTCCGCCTCGTCCGTGAGTTCTCGTTCGGTGACGGTGCCGTCCGGGTGGGTCTCGGTGAGGCGGCGGCCGTCGAGGGCGAGGTGGCGCTCGGCGGTGGTGCGTTGGATGTACGGGCTCCGGGTGAACGGGGAGCGCGGGTTCGTCGCGACGTGCCAGTTGATGACCTCGAAGTCGGGCTTCTCGAACGGCTCCACCGTGAACGCGTACTGCCCCCTCCACGCGTCCCCCTCGTACGCCTGGAGCACCCACAGCTCCAGAGGTCCGCCGTGCGGCACGTGGACGAACCGGTGCCGACGCCCCCCGTCGCGGAACTCGGCGCCGACGGCCAGCGGCACCGCCTCCAGCAGCGACCCGATGGCCCCGAAGCCGACATCGGCCAGATACGGCTGCGGGTCACCCGGAACCTCGACCAGCAGCGCCATATGCGTGCGCGGCCGGCTCTCGATGCTGTCCGCGCCCAGGATGACGCGCGCGGCCAGCCTCGTCAGACGGAAGCCCAGCGCCCCCAACGCGCACGAGAGCAGCGTGTTGTGCTCGTAGCAGTAGCCTCCGCGTCGGCTGTGGACGAGTTTGGCCATGAGGTCGGCGGGTTGGAGGGACGGGGCCGTACGGCGCAGGGCGTCCAGATTCTCGAACGGTATGGACCGGGCGTGGGCCAGATGCACGCTCCGCAGCGTCTCCACGTCGGCCCGCCTCTCCCCCTCCCATCCGATCCGCTTGAGATACAGATCAAGGTCGAACTGCTCTGCCTGCACTGTCTGCTCTGTCTGCACTGTGTCGGACATGCGCTTCACCCTATGTACGCCCACATGTCGTGTCGCACTCGAACCACACCGTCTTGCCCGGGCGGTCGGACAGCGGATGCCAGCCCCAGCGGTCCGTGACCGCATCGGTGATCATCAGCCCCCGGCCGCCCTCCGCGAGTTCGTCCACAGCTGTGGACAACGGCGGCGAGGAGCACGAGTCGGTCACCTCCACCCGCACCCCGTCCGGCCGCCGCAGCATCAGCAGCGAGCAGCGTCGCCCGGGTACGTGCCGTACGACGTTCGCGACCAGCTCTGTCAGCGCGAGCCCGGCCGCGTCGATCAGTTCGGGCATCTCCCACGCCCTCAGGTACGCCCGGAGAATGCGGCGCAGGTGCCGGGCCGAGTGGTCACCGACGGTGAAGTTGCCGCCGTACCTGGCGCCAAGCCCCGCCTCTGGAAGGTCAGTTGCGTGATTCACATCACCAGAGTGGAGTGATCCGGTTACGCTCGGCTACGAACCGGAATCAACGGCGCCACGCGTCAGCTTGGGGGATGGCACCCATGGCCAACATCCGCGAACTCGACCCCAGCGCTTCCCCGTTGGACTACTTCGGCTCGGAGCTGCGCCGCAAGAGGGAGGCGGCCGGGATGAAGCAGGGCGAGTTGGGTTCCTGCATCTTCTGTACGGGGTCACTGGTCGGGCAGATCGAGACGGCACGCAAGGTTCCGACGAGGGATTTCGCGGAGCGGGTGGATGCGGCGCTCATGACGGACGGGCTGTTCACACGTCTCGTCGGCCTGGTGCTGCGCAGCCAACTGCCGACGTGGTTCCAGCCGTACGCGGAGATGGAGGCCAAGGCGACGTACATCTCCACGTTCCAGGCGCAGTTGGTGTACGGGCTCTTGCAGACGGAGGAGTACGCACGTGCCGTACTCGGTGCGCCGGAGCCGGAGAACCTCGATGAGTTGGTCGCCGCCCGGTTGGAGCGTCAGCGCGTCCTGGGGAGGGGGAAGCCGCCGCTGGTATGGGTGGTGCTGGACGAGGCGGTGCTGTACCGGCCCATCGGCGGCCGGGAAGTCATGCGAAACCAACTCGCCCACTTGTTGGGTCTCCGCAGCCAACGTCGGGTCAAACTCCAGGTGTTGCCCTTCTCTGCGGGCCAACACCCCGGCCTGACAGGCGGGTTCAACCTCCTACGCTTCGATGACGACCCGGACATCGTCTACACCGAGGACTTCATCCAGGGGCACATGACCGCCAACCCAGACAGCGTCAGCGAGGGTTGCCTCCATTACGATCAATTGCAGGCTGCCGCACTCTCGGTGCAGGACTCGGCAGCACTGATCGCCCGAGTGATGGAGGAGCGCTATGGAGACCAGCCAGGAGCTGACGGCCCCGACGTGGCGTAAGTCCAGCTACAGCGGTAGCAGCGGCGGTGATT
The DNA here is from genome assembly GCF_011045015.1 of Streptomyces scabichelini. Taxonomy (GTDB): domain Bacteria; phylum Actinomycetota; class Actinomycetes; order Streptomycetales; family Streptomycetaceae; genus Streptomyces; species Streptomyces scabichelini. The sequence continues at coordinate 5,354 of NZ_JAAKZY010000121.1, forward strand.
GCGTCGAGTGCGCCGCCCTCGGCACCGCCGCCTGGCACAAGTCCTCGTACAGCGGAACGAGCGGCCAATGCGTCGAGGTCGCCGACCTCACCCCCCACATCGCCATCCGCGACTCCAAGAACCCCGAAGGCGGAGCCTTCACCGTCACCCCCGACGCCTTCTCCGCCTTCATCACCTCGCTGTAGACCGGTCGAGGTCACCCGGCCTGTTCTGCCAGAGTGGTGGCCGTGGAGACCTTGAGAAGCCAGGATCCCAAGCGCCTCGGCGAGTTCACCCTGCTGGCCCGGCTGGGCAGCGGCGGAATGGGGCGGGTCTACCTGGGGCGGTCGCCGGGTGGGATGCAGGTGGCGATCAAGGTGATCCGCGAGGACATCGCGGAGGACGCCGACGTCCTGACCAGGTTCCGGCGTGAGGTGGCGACGGTACGCGCGGTGCGCAGCCCGTACACCGCTCGCCTCGTCGGCGCTTCCCTGGACGTGTCGCCGTACTGGCTGGCGACGGAGTTCGTGCCGGGCCCGACGCTGCTGAAGGCAACACGCGGCACGCCCCTCGAACCCACCCTGTGTATGGGGCTGTTCGCCGCGGTCGCGGAGGCGCTGGCGGCGGTTCACGAGCATGGGGTCGTGCATCGGGACGTGAAGCCGCACAACGTCATCCTGGCCCCGGGCGGGCCGCAGTTGATCGACTTCGGGATCGCTCGGGCGGCGGAGCACACGCAGCTCACGCGCACCGGCCAGACGCCGGGTACCCCCGGCTATACCGCGCCCGAGGTGCTGCTGGGCGGCGAGGCGGGCCCGGCGGCGGATGTGTTCGCGCTCGGCGCGACGCTGGCCGCCGCCGCGACCGGCCGGGCACCGTACGGCGGCGGGGAGTGGCCGGCCGTCAGCTACCGCGTCGTGCACGGCGAGATCGACGTCGACGGGGTGGAGCCCGGGCTTGCCGAGCTCATACGGCAATGCGTCGACCGGGAACCGGCGCGGCGGCCCGCCCCGCTGGAGATCGTCCGGCGGTGCGGCGTCACCTTCGCGCTGGCGGAGTTACCGGCGTACCAGCGGCTGGTCGGGGCGGCGCCAACGCCGGCGCTTCCAGCAGCACCGCGCCGACGCCGAGTCCCGTTGGCGGCCACGGCTGCCCTGGCGGTCGGAGGGCTCGCATTGGCGACAGTGGTGTGGCTGCTGCCGGGGGGCGGTGACGGTGCGAAAGCGGGCGGTTCGCCGACCAAGTCCGCCACCGGCTCCCCGACCGAGTGCGCGTCCGGGTCCCCGTCCGGCTCCGGTGGCCGCGGCGGGCGGGAAAGCCTGACGATCGGCATCGTGGTCGACCGGCCGGGCCTGAGTATGTGCACCTCGGACGGGGAGTACGCGGGCTTCGACATCGACGTCGCCCGGTACGTCGCCGGCGAACTCGGCGTCGAAGCCGAGGACATCACGTGGCGGGAGGCGCCGGCCGCCGAGCGTACGAACCTCCTGGTAGACCGCGAGGTCGACTTCGTCGTCGCCGGCTATCAGATCACCGACGCGCGGAAGGAAGAGGCCGACTTCGCCGGCCCCTACCTGTCCGCCAGCCAGGACCTGCTGATACGCGACGGCGACCGGGCCACCAGTGCGAAGGACCTCAACGGCAGGAAGCTGTGCTCGGTCACCGGCTCCACCTCCGCGGAGGTCGTGAAGCAGGACCTGGCACCAGGCGTGCAGCTCACGGAGTACCCGTCCTACTCGGAATGCCTCGCCGCCCTGGACAGAGGCGAGGTCGATGCTCTGACGACCGACGACGCCCTCCTCGCCGGATACGCCATCCAGGGCGGGAATCCCGGTGACTACCAGCTGGCCGGACTGGAACTCAGCGCCAAGAACTTCTACGGCGTCGGGGTGCCCAAGGGTGAGACGGAACTGCGCGACGACATCAGCGCGGCGATCGACGCGATGATCGGGGACGGCTCCTGGGCGGTGGCCATCGAGCGCAACCTCGGCGGCGTGGCCAACTACGATGCCGAGCCGCCCGAGCCGCCCGAGCCGCCCGAGCGGACCGCGACCGGCTGACCTGCTGCGGAGCGGCGCCCAGGGGGCGTCGCGGGTGGATGTCATGCTTCTGTCACGCATCGGCCATCACCTTGTTTCATCGGGATCCCGTCAGCCCCGTGAGTGGTCTCCTCTGACAACCGGAGCGGACCACACCTCTTGAAACGGGAGCAGCTCGTGACGAAGCAGAACGAGACCCGACGAAACGCCCTGACAGCTTGTGCGGCCCTGGTGGTCGGTGCCCTCACCCTCACGGCCTGCGGCGGCAGCGCCACAGGGGACGTCAGCGGCGGCAAGAACAAGGACACCGGCTCGGCCGCGGCGAAGGAGACGACCGGACAGGCGGGGGTCGAAGCGCGCAGCCAGGCCGCGAACTCGGTGGCCGGGGTCGAGTATGTCGCGATGGGCAGTTCGTTCGCCGCGGGCCCGGGTATTCCGCCGGGGTCCACCACCGGGGGCACGGCATGCGGGCGGTCGGACTACAACTACCCCGGCATCGTGGCCCGTGGCACCGGGATGAACCTGAGGGACGTCTCGTGCAGCGGCGCCACCACGGCGAACATCCTCACCTCCGACCAGGGTGCGCAGCCGCCGCAGATCGACGCCGTGACCGGCTCGACCCGCGTGGTCACGATCACCATCGGGGGTAACGACGTCAACTACCTCGGCAGCCTCGGCACGTACTCCTGCCAGACCAGCGGTGGCACGAACTGCGGCACCGTGGACCAGTCCGCGATCAACCAGACCTTCGACGTGCTGACCGCCCGGCTCGCGAACGTCGTGAACGCCGTCCACGACAAGGCCCCGGAGGCGGACGTCTACCTGGTGAACTACCTCACCGTCCTGCCCGACGCCGGTACCTGCGCCAATGTGCCGCTCACCGCCGACCAGCTGGCGTTCGGACAGAGCATCGCCACTCGCCTGGCGGACGCGACCGCCACCGCGGCGGCAGACACCGGGGCGACCCTGGTCGACCTCGCCGCCGCCAGCCAGGGCCACGACGCGTGCTCGTCCGAGCCGTGGGTGGAGACGTACCGGCCCGCCTCGGGACGGACTCCGTACCACCCGAACGAGAGGGGCATGGAGGCCGCGGCCTCCATGGTGAAGTCCGCACTCGAGGCTTCGGAGTAGCCGTGCGTCTTGCGGCCCTCAGAGTGGCGGATGCGCCGGGGCCGGACCCAGCGTCGTCGTCCCCGGAGCGGTCTGGTGGCCCAGGCCCGTCCGGTAGGCGTCCAGCGCCGCCTCCACCCGGCCCGTCCGCCGCAGCAGGTCCCCGAGCAGCCGGCACAGGTCGGCCAGATCCCCCGCGGCCCCCGCCCGCTCCAGCAGGCTGAGCGCGCGGACGTAGTGCTCCTCGGCCGCCTCCGTGTCCCGCGCGTCCTCGGCGATGATCCCCAGCAACCGGTGAGCCGCCGCGGAGTGGACGGCCCCGCGCTCCGAACTCAGGTCCCCGAGCACGTCACGGAGCAGTTTCGCCGCCTCGTCCGACTTGCCCCGCCGATGCAGGACGTCGGCCAGCTCCACGGCCACCTGGCTGGTGAAGAGCGTCGCGCGCTTGGCGGCGTGCATCGACTGGGCCTCACGCAACTCGTGCTCGGCCCGCTCCAGTTCACCGTTCTGGGCGTACAAATAGCCGCGCATCCAATGGCAGTTGGCAAGTCCGGTACGAATCTGAAGCTGGCGATAAAGCTCGGCCGCCTTGCCCAAGGACGCGTCCGCCTCGGCAACCCGCCCCTCGGCAAGCAGCGTACGAGCGACAGACCGGTGCATACGGGCCACCAGCGCCGGGTCCTCCACCTGAGGAGCGAGCGCGAGGGCGAACTCGGCGGCCTGGGCGGCCCGCGCGTGCGCCCCCATGTCCATGTACGGCGCGATCACAGCCGTATAGAGGAGCAGCAAGGCGCCCGGATCGTGCAGTCCGGTGCGGTTGAGTTCGTCGAGGGCAGACTCCAACAGGTAGCAGGCGTACCGGAGTTCACCCGCCAGGTAGTGAGCGACCGCCCGTCCGCGCAGGGCCGGTACCCGGACCGGCAGGGGCTCGTCCGCGAGCCGCTTCTCCGCCTGCTCGAACCGCAGCCGGCCGACGACCAGGTTCCCGGATTCCAGGGCGCATTCGCCGAGCCCCAGCAACGCGGCAGCGCACTCGGCGTCGAGCCCGTGCGCCTCCGCCTCCGTGAGCAACGCCGTGTACTGCTCGGCCGCGGCCTCCGCCTCGCCGGTCGCCAGCGTGCGCTGCGCGTCGGTGAGCCGCAGCCGCAGATCGGTGGCGAGGTGTGCGGGCCGCCCGGTGGCCAGTTCCTCGTACGCGACCCCGAGCCGCGCCGCGATGTGCCGCAGCGCCTCCTCCGAGGGCCGTACGCGTCCCGCCTCCAGCGTGGAGACGTACGCAGGCGTGTACGCCCCCTCCGCCAACTGCTTCTGGGTCAGGCCGCGTTGCGTACGCAGCTGCTGGACTCTGCGCCCGATGATCCCCGGGTCGTCACGCTCGGCCATGGCTTAAGCATGCCAGTAAGTCGACTTACCTCTACTGATAACCCAACTTCCGTGCGTAACAAGCCAGTTAATGGTGGCGGGAAGCGGGCAGGAGGCTCACGGCCCCCCTTGCCCCGGAGGCCGTTCCGCCCTACGTTAAGCGGCGCGTTAAACGTACGATTGCGCACACTTAATGCACTGACGATGCGAGGTTGTCGCCGTGTTCCGACGCATGTCCACGCGCTATGTATCGGCGCTCCACGTCACGGCCCGCTACGTCTCGCCCCGCTATCTCACGGCATTGTGCGCGGCGGTCATCGCCTGCGCGGCCCTGATCAGCGCGGGGGCGGCGGGACCGCATCACTGACCGCGGGACCGCATCACTGACCGATGAGTTTCCGCGCGACACGAGGTCTGAGGTAGAGCGAGGACGGATGCGTCGTCCTGTCGCTCCTGTCGAAGAGAGAAGTGGTGCGCGATGAGGTTGGTACTGCAGGAGTTCCTGTCGCTGGACGGCGTCTCCCAGGGCCCCGGAGCTCCGGACGAGGACACCAGCGACGGTTTCACCCGGGGCGGCTGGTTCGTGCCGCACCTGGACGAGGAGTTCGAGAGGTACGTCACCACGTGGCTCGGGCAGGCGGACGCGTTCCTGTTCGGCCGCCGTACCTACCTGAACTTCGCACGGGACTGGCCGAAGATGACCGAGCACCCGAACGCCGCCATCCTGAACGGCCTGCCGAAGTACGTGGCCTCCCACAGCCTGACCAGGGCCGACTGGAACCCGACCACGATCCTGTCCGGCGACATCCCCGCCCAGGTCGCCGAACTGAAGCAGCAGCCCGGCCGCGAGCTGCAGATCCACGGCAGCGCCCAGCTGGGCCAGTCCCTGCTGGCCGCCGGCCTGATCGACGAGCTGCGCCTCGCCATCGCCCCGGTGGTCGTGGGCACCGGCCGCCGCCTGTTCCCGGACGGCGGCGCCCCGGCGGGCCTACGGCTCCTGAGCAACGAGACGACACCGGGCGGACTGACCGTCCTCGTCTACGAATCGACGGGGCTTCCGGAGTACGGGACGTACGGGGCGGACGCGTAGGCCCTCATTCCGAATGCGGGCCTGCAACGGGTGACCGCCTCAGTCGTCACCGTCGTGTTCGGGCGACAGCATCATGTCCTTGCGGGAGTAGAGCGGCAGCCCGCTTGTGTCGAGCTTCCAGGTGCCCAGTTCGGTGTTGATGGCGAGCGGGGTTCCGTACGGCTGCTTATGGAGGCGGTTGCCGTAGGCGGGGCGCCCTTCGCTCGTGTCGATGTCCCACTGGTAGGTCCAGGTGCCGTCGCGGGGGTCGAGGATGAGGTAGTGCTCGATCCCCATCGCCGGGTAGTCACGGCTTTTGGCCTCGTAGTCGTTGGCGGGGTTCGACGGGGAGACGATCTCGATGGCCAGGAGGATCTCGTGCGGGTTCAGCGGATCGTCGGTCAGCATCGCCTCGCGCGCGGTGACGATGATGTCGGGGATCCGGAGCTTGCCCAGGGCGGCGTCGTCGGTGTCCGTGGCCTCGAAGGTCATGATGCCGTCGGGAAGCTGCGGGTCGAGCTGACGCGTGACGTCCTTCGCTGTGACCTGGTGACGTGGGCGGGGGCTCATCATTATGACGAACGTCCCGTCGCTGATCTCGGGGTACGTGAAGCCGCGTGGCAGCTTCAGATGGTCGCGCAGCTCGCGCAGATGCCGGTAAATGGCCTCGTGGGTCACGGCCGAATCCTTGGTTCCCGTCACTCCACCCACGCTACCGCCGACGGGGCCCCGCGAACTGCTGACAGCCGTCCCTCAGGGTGAACCTGGACATGCCTAGACAGGGAACTTCACGCCGGTGAGGTCCTCGGAGACCGTCCACAGGCGCTGCTGGACGGTCCGGTCGTGGGACTCCGGGCTGGACTCGACGACCTTCGGGTGTCCTCGGGACTCGCCCAAGCGGTCGGGGCCGTAGTACTGGCCGCCGCGGACGTCGGCGTCGGTGGCCGCACGCAGGGTCGGCAGGGCGCCCATCTCCGGCTTCTGGCTCATCAAGGGCCCGATCACGGGGGCGATCACCCGCATCGCGGCGGGGAGGTTGCGCCCGAGGTCGGTATTGGCCAGACCCGGGTGTGCGGCCACCGAGATCGTGGTGCTGAGCGAGCCGAGGCGGCGTTGCAGTTCGTAGGTGAACATCAGGTTCGCCAGCTTCGACTGCCCGTAGGCCGCGACGCGGTTGTAGGACCGCTCCGACTGCAGGTCGTCGAAGTGAATGGCGGCCCGGACGCGGTGGGCGACGCTGCTGACCGTCACCACCCGCGAGCCCGGCACGGGCAGCAGCAGGTCCAGTACCAGCCCGGTGAACGCGAAGTGCCCGAGATGGTTGGTGCCGAGCTGCAGCTCGAACCCGTCGCGCGTGGTCTGCTTCGGCGGGTACATCACACCGGCGTTGTTGATCAGCAGGTCGATCCCCGTGTGCGTTCCGTGCAGGTCGGCAGCGGCGGCGCGGATCGACTCCAGTGACGTCAGGTCCAGCTCCTGCACGGTCACGTCGCCGGACATGCGGGCGGCCGCCTGCCTGCCCTTCTCGACGTCCCGCACGGCCAGCACCACCGTCGCCCCGCGTTCCGCCAGAGCACGGGCGGTCTCAAAGCCGAGGCCGGTGTTGGCGCCGGTCACGACCGCCACCCGCCCCTTCTGCTCGGGGATGTCACGCTCGGTCCACTTCATGTCAGTCTCCTTATAGACCGTTGGTCTCTTATAGCCTCGACAGTAAGAGACCGACGGTCTGCTGTCAAGAGACCACTGGTTTGTAAACTGGGGCGCATGACATTCCAGCGGGCACGCAGCAAGGAGCAGCGCGAGATCCGGCGTCAGACGATCCTGGACACGGCGGCGGCGATGCTCGACGAGATGCCGGTGGCCGACCTGAGCCTCAACGAGCTGAGCCGACGGGTCGGACTGGCCAAGTCGAACGTGCTCCGCTACTTCGAGTCCCGTGAGGCGGTGCTGCTCGAACTGCTGGAGCGCGCCCTGGCGAGTGCGCTGGCGGAGCTGCCGGACGAACTGGCCAAGGGTGTCGACCCACACCTGTCGGTGCGCGAACGCGGCGACCAGGTGGCCGCGGTACTCAGCGCGTCCCTCGCACGCCAGACGGTGCTGCTCGATCTCGTCAACGCCCAGGCCAATGTGCTGGAGCACAACGTGTCCGTCGACGTCGTGGTGCGCCACAAGCGGTCCGCCATCGCCGGCCTCACGACCACGACCGACCTCATCCGCCAGTACGTGCCCGAACTCGGCGACGGCGTCCGGACGGTGGTCATGATGACGTTGATCCTGGCCGGCGCCCTCTCGACCTACTGCCGGCCCTCCGCCAGCGTGCTCGCCGCCTACGAAGCCGACCCCACCGTGATGGAGCTCCGCCTGGACCTGCGCGCGGCCCTGGAAAACGCCGTCGCCACGCTGATCGCGGGCACAGTGGCGCGGGCCTGACGCGAAGGCGCCGAGGAGCCCGCACAGCGGCACCGGTTAATCTGCCCGGACGTGCGACGTACGACTGGGTGTGAGGGCGGGGAAGCAAGGGGCGTGGAGGAGCGAGGGAGTCTGGGGGACGGGGCGCGCGTTGTTGCGCGGGGGTTCGTGTATGTCGTGGTGGGGGGCGGCGCCCTCGTCGCGATCGTCACCGTCGGGTCCGTGCTCGGGCCGATGTTCGCGCTCGATCTCGCGACGCCGGCCATGGGGGCCTGGTGGACGGTCTTCACGGCCATCGCCGTGCAGGGGATGCCCTTTCTGCTGCTGGGCACGGCGGTGTCGGCGGCGATCGGGGCCTTCGTACCGGAGCGGGTCTTCAGCCGCGTACTGCCGAAGAAACCGGCGTTCGCCGTGCCCGTCGCGGGCGCGGCCGGAGTCGTCCTGCCCGGATGCGAGTGCGCGTCCGTACCGGTGGCCGACAGCCTGATGCGGCGCGGAGTCGCACCGGCGGCCGCGCTGGCCTTCCTGCTCTCGGCACCCGCCATCAACCCGGTCGTACTCGTCGCCACCTCCATCGCCTTCCCGGGTGACCCGGCCATGGTCGGCGCCCGCCTCGTCGCCTCGCTCGCCACAGCCGTGGTGATGGGGTGGCTGTGGGTCCGGTTCGGGAAGGAGGAGTGGCTGCCCCGGCGGCGTACGAGCGGCAAGGGGACGTCCCCCACCGGGTGGCGCGGTTTCCGGGACGGCCTCCAGCACGACTTTCTGCACGCGGGCGGCTTCCTCGTGCTCGGCGCCGCGGCGGCGGCGACGTTCAACATCCTCGTACCGCGCTCCCTGCTCGACGTCTTCACCGGCTCGCCCTGGCTGTCGGTACTGCTGCTCGCCGTACTCGCCGTCGTGCTGTGCGTGTGCTCCGAGGCCGACGCGTTCGTCGCGGCCTCACTGACCGGGTTCTCGCCGACCGCGCGGCTCGCCTTCATGGTGGTCGGCCCGATGGTCGACCTGAAACTCCTCGCCCTCCAGACGGGAACCTTCGGACGGGCCTTCGCCGTACGGTTCTCGTCCGTGACGTGGGTCGTGGCCGTGACGAGCAGTGTGGTGGTGGGGTGGTGGCTGCTGTGAGGCCGCGCATGCGTGTACGTACGCAGGGGGTGCTGCTGATCCTGTCCGGGGCGGCCCTGCTCAGGATCTCCCTCTTCAGCGAGCTGTATCTGCGGTACGTGAAGGAGGGGCTGCGCCCGTATCTGATCATTTCGGGGGTGCTGCTGGTCGTACTCGGCGTGCTGGGCCTCGTCAGGCGTGAGAACGGTGACGGCGACAGCCGTGATCACGGCCATGAGGGCCACGGAAGCGAGCTGGGCACGGGCAAGGACGGGCACGAGGACCATCACGGTCACGACCACAGCCGCAGCCCCCGTATCGCCTGGCTCCTCGCCGCCCCCGCTCTCGCCCTCATCCTCTACCCGCCGCCCGCCCTCGGCTCGTACAGCGCCGAGCGCGAGGAGGCGAAGGTCGCGGCACAGGGCGTCGGTACCTTCCCGAAGCTCCCGGCGGGGGACCCGGTCGAGCTCACCCTGAACTCGTTCGCGTCGCGCGCGCAGTGGGACAGCGGTGCCTCCATGAAGGGGCGCACTCTCCGGCTGACGGGCTTCGTGACGAAGGACGACGACGGCAGGTGGTACGTCGCCCGCCTCTTCGTCAACTGCTGCGCCGCCGACGCCGCGCCCCTGAAGGTCCAGGTCCGCGGCGCCGAGGCCCCGCCCCGCGACACCTGGGTCACGGTCACCGGCACCTGGCACCGCACCGGCACACCCGGCTCGGACGAGGCCCGCCCGGTCCTGAACGCCACCTCCGTGCAACGCGTGGACCAGCCCTCGAACCCGTACGAGAAGCGCTGACCCTGGTTGAACCTCGGTCAACCACCGTGTTGTGCTTCGATGTACGCGACCCAGGGACCCGTAAACGCGGCAGAGACGACCGGGCGCACGGCGTCCCGCAGACTTCGGCGGGGGGCATGACCGAGGAAGAGTTCGACGCGTTCTACGCTGCCGCGTTCCCGCGGCTGACCGGCCAGATCTACGCCTTCACCGGGGACCACGGTGAGGCGCAGGACGTCGTCCAGGAGGCGTTCGTGCGCGCCTGGGACCGGCGGCGGGAGTTCCTGTCCGACGGGGCTCCCGAGGCGTGGATCCGCACGGTCGCGATGCGGCTCGCGGTGAGCCGCTGGCGGCGGGCGAGGCGTTGGCTGGAACTGGTGCGCCGCAATCCGCCGCCGGAGTTCACGCCTGGCCCCGGGCCCGAGCGCACCGCGCTCGTCGAGGCGTTGCGGGCGCTGCCCGAGGTGCAGCGCAGAGCTGTCGTTCTGCACCATCTGTGCGACCTGAGTGTGGAACAGGTAGCCTCCGAAACCGGTGCGCCCGTGGGCACGGTCAAGGCCCGGCTGTCCCGTGGCCGCGCGGCGCTGGCGCGGTGGCTGAGCGAAGCCGACGAACTGGGTGAGAGGGAGGACGACCATGTCCGATGAGCCCGCTCCGTCCGCATTCGACCGGTCCGAACTGGCCATCGCGCTCAACGAACTGGCCCACGATCACGAGACCCCCCTGCCCGTACCCGGCGCGGAGATCCGCCGCCGTGCCGTACGCCGTCGACGACGCCGTCACGTCTCGCTTGCGGCGGTCGGTGTCAGTGCCGTGGCGGCCGTTTCCGTGGTTCTGACCATGGCGTTCATCGGCGGAGAGGACGGCCACTCCACGCCGCCCGCCGCGACGTACAACGCCCCCGCGCCGTCGTCCGCCGCCCCGGTGCCCGCCGCCACCGTCAACCTCTCCCGGCGCGAACTGGTCGTCTCGGGCCGCGTCCTGCCCATCTCCGCGGGCACGGCCAAGACGCCCACGCCGACGGGCCGTATGACGGTCACCGGCAAGTACGAGGTGGGGACGCTGCCCGCCGACCTGGCCGGCTTCGGGCAGGGGCAGTACGAGACGAAGGCTCCGTGGGTGATCCAGTTGCGCACCCCCCAGAACCGTACGAACTACATCGTCGCCTTCACCTTCGACGAGAAGGCGCCCGGCAACTACGACAGCACGGCGGGCTGGATCGGCCTGCGCCGCACCGACGCGGAGTGGCTGTACCGGCGCCTCGACCCCGGCGCGGTGGTGGCGGTGGTGGGTGCGGCGCCGACGCCGACATCGACACCGACGTCGGTGAGGACGCCGGCGAGCGCCGCGGTCGAGGCACCGGTCGATGGCTCGGCGTCCTGACGCTCGGGTATCCGTGCCGGCTGGCTGCGGCGCGGGCTGTCTGCGCCTGGCTGTCTGCGCCTGGCTGTCAGTGACCGTGTGGCATGAGCCGGTCCACCACGCGCCGTGCCGCCCCCGGACGTGAGCCGGCGGACACGGGCAGTTCCGCCGGTCGTTCCCAGTCGCACGGTGGGGACGGGCGCTGCGGCGACACGGCGCCGTGTTCCTTCAGGGCGACGCTGACCAGGCCGAGCAGCAGCTGGACGTCCGCGTCGCAGTCGAGGAGGACGGTGATCCAGGAGGCGCCGGGGCTGACGCGGATGGCGCTGTTGTGGAGGAGCTGGGGGAGCAGGCGTTCGACCGCCGTGCGGGTGAGGTAGAGGTCGGCGGAATCGGCGGAGTGGAAATGGACGATGTCATGTCCCGCCGAAGTGAAGGCATGCCCAACGGTGCACTTGGGCGAGCCACTTACCAGATTCGGCCAGCTCTCCAGGAGAGCCATGGCGCGATGGGCCGCGGTCATGAACACATCCTGACGCACACGTCACTTGGATGACCACCCCTGTCCTCCGGAGGTTTGGCGACTGCCTCCGTCGAGTCTGTGTGAGGGCGACGGTTGTTGATTCGATGTATCTCTATGTTGACAGTTGTCGATGTGGGGAGCAGTCTTGATTTCACCGATATCGATATAGGTCATGGAATCGGAGGAGTCCGTCATGAGTGTCACGAACGACCAGCAGGACCAGCTCAGGGAACAGGTCCGTGCGGGGTACGCGGCCGCCGCGCTCAAGGTCGTCGAGGGCGGTACGGCCTGTTGCGGGCCCGAGGCCATCGAGGTCGACGAGAACTTCGGCTCCGGGCTGTACGAGCCGGAGGACCGGGCCGGCCTGCCCGCCGAGGCGGTCGCCGCCTCGCTCGGCTGCGGCAACCCCCTCGCCGTGGCCGAACTCCGCGAGGGCGAGCGGGTGTTGGACCTCGGCTCCGGCGGCGGTATCGACGTACTCCTGTCGGCCCGGCGTGTGGGTCCGACCGGCAAGGCGTACGGCCTCGACATGACCGAGGAGATGCTCGCCCTTGCCCTGGCCAACGCGCGCAAGGCGGGCGCGACGAACGTCGAGTTCCTCAAGGGCACGATCGAGGCGGTGCCGTTGCCCGCCGGTTCGGTCGACGTCGTCATCTCCAACTGCGTGATCAACCTGTCCGTCGACAAGTCCGCCGTCTTCGCCGAGATGTTCCGCGTCCTGGCCCCCGGCGGCCGCGTCGGCGTCTCCGACATCGTGGCCGACGACCACCTCACCTCCGCCCAGCGCGCCGAACGCGGCGGCTACGTGGGCTGCATCGCGGGGGCCCTGTCTTTCGCCGAGTACCGCGAGGGCCTGGAGGCGGCCGGCTTCACGGACGTCGAACTCGTCCCGACCCACGAGGTCGCGGACGGCATGCACTCGACGATCGTCCGGGGGACCAAGCGCCGCTGAAGGAGCGGACCGGCGGTTCCGCCAGTCCTCCCCGATCCACCAGTCCTCCCCGAGTCTTCGGGTGGGCTGGAGCCGGGCTACAGCGTCTTCGACTTCTCCACGGCCGTGGCGAGCCGCTCGACGACCGGGGCCCATCCGGCGTAACTGAAGCGCTCTTCCATCGACCACGGCGTGGTCTGCCCGGCCTTGACGGCGGGCAGCTCGCGCCAAGTGGGCTTCCTGTTCAGTTCCTTGGCCGGGAGGGCATGCGAGCGGTTGTCGACCATGATGAGGTCCGCGTGGTACTTGTCGGCGTTCTCCCAGCTCAGGAACTCCCAGAAACCCCACTCGTCGGACTTCTTGCCCTCGACGAACTCCACGCCGAGGTCCTTGAAGTAGTTGAGGTCGCAGTAGGAGTCGGGGACGGCCACGTACATCTGCTGATCGTCACCCGTCATCGCCATGACCTTCAGCCCGCCGTTCGCCTCGGCGGCCGTCCGCAGCGTCTCGACCGCCTTGTCGAAGCGGGCCTTCGCGTCGGTGGCGTTCTTCGCTTTCAGGTCCGCGCCGAGCGCCTCGGCGAGCTCGGCGGTCCGCCGGAGGGGGGCGAGGAGGGAGGTCCGGGCGACGTTGATCCCCAGGGTGGGCGCGAGGGCCTCGATCTTCTTCTTGCCCTCCTCGGGCACGTACCAGAGTTCGGGCGCCGGGAACATGTTGCTGATCAGCAGATCCGGCTTCAGCGCCGCGTACTTCTCGATGTTGAACTGCCCGAACGCCGTACCGAGACTGGCCATCTTCGATACGTCCATGTCGCCGGCCTGCGGATTGGGCTTGCCCCCGACCGGCTCACTGGGCCCGAAAACGCCCTCGCACTCGATGCCGTAGTCGTACAACGCGGCGGCAGTGCTCACGAACGCGACGAGCCGCTCCGGCGTCCTGTCGAGCTCGACCGTCGTCCCCCGGTCGTCCTTGAACGACCAGGGCCCACCGCTCTCGTCGCCCGCAGCCCGCGTGGGCTCGTCGTCGTCACTGCCACACGCGGCGATCAGCGGACCGAGAGCGAGAACACCACCGGCTCCGAGGAGCCGCCGACGAGAGATACCGCCCGGCGTACTGGAGGAGAGGACATAATGCATTAGGCGAGGCTAACCTAGCCTCCCTGCTCCCGGCAGTCCTTCGGAACCCCTGAGCCTGCATCCGAGCCGTCGGTCAGTCACATCTGCCGGACAAGGCCGACGATCAGCGCGGCCACGCCGCCCTGGACCACCGAGAGGACGGCATCCTTGGCGCCTCCGGCGACCGCCCTGCCGAGCGCCTGCAAGCGGCCCGCCCGGGAATTCACGGCGGCTACGACCGCTCCGGGATCGGTGACACTGCCGTCCGCGCCGACCACGCCTTCGCGGGTCAGCTCGGCCACGAAGGCACGGAGTTCGGAGACGGCGGCGTCCACCTCGGCACGGGACACCCCGTTCGAGTCGTTGACCACGAAGCTGTTGTGCCTGCCGCTCTGGTTGTACTGGTTTCCTCTGACCTGGTCTCGGCCGATCTTGTCTCCGCCGACCTTGTCTCCGTATACCGAGTCCGACATTTCAGCGTCCTTTCGGGCCGGTGGTCAGGTGAACATGCGATTGCCGCTGCCGCTCTGGTTGTACTGGTTCCCGCCGACGTGGTCCCGGCCGGCCTTGTTGCCCATCACGATGTCCCCGTGCACCTGTACCGGAATTTCATGGGGAGGCGGATTCTCGATGGCGCCGACGATCACATTCTTGATCCTCTGGATTTCGGTGGGATCGGTGCCGGTCAATGCGGTGGACTGAGTTCCCGCCGTTTCGATGACGAGGGCGTAGCGTCGCCGCCTGATCAGCAGCCGATACAGCAACACCATCAGCCAGAAAGCCATCCATACCCCGGCCGCGACGGCGACGACGCTGGCGAACTGCCGTGCCGCCTCCTCGATGTCGGAGCTGACATCCGGCGGCAGCTCGGGCGGCACCAGTACGGCCGCGCCGACGATCACCCCCGCCACGAGCCCGACGACGATGATCTGCCGAAGCGGGTAGAGCGTCGCGAACCTGCCGCCCCAGACCACTCGCAGCGTCTGTACGCGGGAGATGTTCGCCAGCGGATAAACCTCGTGCCCGATTCGAACGACTCTGTTACTGAGAACGATATGGTCGACCCGCTTCTTCGCCATGCTGTTCTCGCCCCCGTCGGTCGGAACGGTGATCGGCGCACTGTGATCAGCCGACGTTCACCGTTCCCGTAGGGGCAGCAGTGTGCTCCCTTCATATTCGGCCGAACAAGCCTTTTTCAGAAGGTCGTTGATGGAGGGGCATCAGCGTCGAAAGAGGCGTACGGGTGCCCGTTTTCCGCCGACGACTTCTTATTTGTGTTCGTATTTGTATTCGTATTCGTGCGCTTACGTTGACGACTGGCGGTGACTGGTGACGACCACCAGGCCGCCGATGACCGCGAGCGTCAAGAGGACGGTGCCGAAGACGGTCGAGCCCGCGGTCAGTCCCACCGCGTCGCTGAGGTAGCCGGCCGAGACGGGCAGGATGCCCGCCGGTACGTAACCGCCCACGTTCAGCGCGGCGTTGGCCTCGGCCAGGCGCTGGGGCGGGACGGTGGAGTTGAGCAGGGAGAGGCCGCCGAGTTGGCCCATGCCCTGGCCGGTGCCGGCCAGCAGTGCGGAGGCGACGAGCGCCGGGACCGACGAGGTGTGCACGGCGGTGACGAGCGTGACCATGCTCAGGGTCGTGCTGACCGCGCCGGCGGTCAGGATCGTGCGCCGGCTCAGCCTCTGGACTGCGAACTGCACGCCGGTGGCCGCGATGAACATGGCGAAGGCCATGCCGCCCGCGACGATCCTGCCGGCGGTGTCGAGCAGGCCGGAGAGCAGCGAGGGGCCGAGCGAGAGGACGAAGGACGTCGCCGTGATGCCGGGGGCGAACACCGCGATGCCCAGGGCGAGTTGTGTGCCGGTGCCGTGCGGTACGCCGGGTACGCGCACCCAGCTGCCCCTCAGGGGTTTCTCCGGGCGGCGTACGGGCCGTACGGGCATCCGCAGCACGGCGAGGACCGCCGTGGCCAGCAGGACCATCTCGACGACGAAGACCGTGACGGTGGGGGCGGGGAGGGTCTCGGACAGGACCCCCGCGAGGAGGGGGCCCAGGCCCGCGCCGAAGACCATCGCGCAGGAGGCGAGCAGCGCGGCGAGCCGCTTACGGCCCTGGCCCGCCACGTCCGTCACGGCGGCCATGCCGGCGGAGACGACGGCGCCGACGGCGATGCCGGTGAACAGCCGGGCGACGACCAGCGCGGCCACGGTGGACGCGGTCGCGAAGATCACGCAGGCGGCCAGGGCGAGGGCGAGCGCGGGGAGCAGTACGGGCTTGCGTCCGAGCCGGTCGGACACGACGCCGGAGACCAGCAGGGAGCCGAGAAGTCCGACGATGTAGAACGCGAAGATCACGGTCAGCGTGCCCTTGGAGAAGCCGATGTCGCGCTGCCACAGCACATACAGCGGGGTCGCCGCGTTGGACAGGACGAAGACCGCGGTCACCGGCCACGCGGCCAGCCACACCCACCAGCCGGGGGCCGACGAGGGGCACACCTCCGACCGCTCACCCACCGCTGTCGCGGGCATCGTTCGACTCTCCGGCATGGCCGCTCCTTTCAAGGCGCTCAGTACGAGTTGAGTCGAACTTAGCATGCAGTACGATTGGAGTCGTACAAGAGATTGCCGCTTGCCGCTTGCCGATCGTTGATCGTTGATCGCTTCGGGTCACGAGGAGCTGCCCATGACTTCGACCGTGCGTCCGCTGCCGGCCATCAAGGTTGTGCCGGAACCTGCCGCGCTTCCGGAGCCGCTGCCCGAACCGGCGGTCGATGAACTGCGCCTGGAGACCGTGCTGGGAGCGCTGAGTGATCCGCTGCGCCTGCGTATCGTGCGCAAACTCCTTCTGGAATCAGAGGAGTTCGACCACACGTGTGGCTGGTTCGGCCTGGATCGCCCCAAGTCCTCCCTCACCCACCACTTCAAGGCCCTCCGCGAGGCGGGCATCACCCGCCAACGCCAGTACGGCCTCGAACGCCGCAGCCACGTACGCGTCGACGACCTCAACACCCGTTTCCCGGGGCTCTTGGACCTGGTGGCGGCGTGGACGCCGGAGCCGTAGGACCAGGGAAGTCAGTCCTTGAGGGCCTTTTGGAGTCGCAGGGCGCCGAGGCGGGTGGCCTGGGTCGTGGAGGCGGAGTCGGGGGTGTCGAGGCCGCCGTAGGTGAAGGTGAGGGCGTTGTCGCCGATCCGTACGGCGGTGAAGTCCAGGGTGAGGGTGTTCGTCTCCCCCGTCATGGTCATGCGCAGGCCCTCGCGGGCCTCGCCCACGGCGGGCAGGGGTGAGGAGGCGACTGCGACGGTCCGCTGTCCGCCCCTGGAGTCGGTGGAGGTGAACTCGGCGCACTTCGCCGGGAGTTCCTTCAGCCAGGCCAGGGACTTGTCCAGCGCGGCCCGGTCGTACGCGGCGACCTGGTAGCGCAGCTGCTCCTCGTCGTCGAAGTCGTCGGTGTCGTCGCTGTCGGCGCCGTCATCGCCGTCACCCCTGTCGTCGTTGTTGTCGAAGCCCGTGACCGCCCGGGCCCCGGTGGGCTCGCCGAGCAGGTCTTCGGCGTACAGGCCGTCGAGAAGTCTCTGGCAGTCGGCGACGTCCGTCGCTCCCTTCAGGAGGCCGTCCCGCCACGTTGCCGCGCCCTGGGTCGGGACCCAGTCCTCGCCCAGGTCGGCCTGTCCGATCAGCGCCGCCTTCGCCTGCGCCTCGGTGAACGCCGGGGCGGCGGAGGCCGACGGGGACGTGGTCGGGGCCTGTGCGGCCACGGGGGAGACCGCCGATCCGGCCGACCCACCCGCCTCGCTGTCGCCGCCCGAGCACGAAGTGGCCGTGGTCAGCAGCACGCCCGCCGCCAGGGCGGAGGCCAGGACCGGGGCGGGTCGGACGCGACGACGGGGCGGGCGGTGGGACGGGCGGTGGTTCATCGCGGATGCCTCCAGATGTCACAGATGCCGGACTCATGCCACAAGGGCCGGACTCATGTCGCTTGTGTCACTCGGTGTCACTGATGCCAAGACGTCAGGTCCTACGGCACCACCGGACCGAACCGCCCACCAGCGCACCGGTCCGACCGGGTGAGCCCCGGCGCCGTACAGGTCCCGACAGCGGCGACTCCCTGTCGCCTGAGGCCACCGGCGCACGGGTCAGGCCCACCCCGATCAGTCGGTACGCTGGCCCCCGCTGCGTATCCCCCCACCTGCGCTTCTGCTCGACTCAGCGCGAAGTGCCGTTCGTAGCCGTCGTGTTGGCCCACTGGATTGAGGATGATGCGCAGGTGCTGGTGGCGGAGCGGTATCGATTGCACGCGTCCCTGGGCCGGGGCGGCATGGGTGAGGTGTGGCGGGCCACCGACGAGGTGCTCGGCCGGGCCGTGGCCGTCAAGCTGCTGCTGGGGGACGGGTCCGAGAGCGAAGCCGCCGCGCGGTTCCGCCTCGAGGCTCAGACGGCGGCCCGGCTGAGCCATCCGTACGTGGTCGCCGTGTTCGACTTCGGCGCCTGGAACAACCGCTTCTACCTGGTCATGGAACTCGTCGAGGGCAACAGCCTCGCCCAGGAACTGACCGCGGCCGGCACTCTCGGGGCCGAGCGCGTGGCGGCCGTCGCGGCGCAGGCGGCGGCCGGTCTCGCCGCCGCGCACCGGCAGGGGATCGTGCACCGGGACATCAAGCCCGGCAACCTGCTGTCGGACGCCGAAGGAACCGTCAAGATCGGCGACTTCGGCATCGCCCGTTTCGTCGACGATCCGTCCTCCGCGCTCACCACGGCCGGGCAGATCATCGGTACGAGCCTCTATCTCGCCCCCGAACGCGCCCTCGGCCGGCCCGCCTCGGCGGCCTCCGACGTGTACTCGCTGGGCTGCGTGCTCTACCAACTGCTCACCGGGCGCCCGCCCTTCCGGGCCGAGACCGCGACGGTCACGCTGCACCAGCACATCGACACCCCGCCGGTACCGCCCCGGCAGCACGGCGTCCAGCTGCCGCCCGCCTTCGAGAACTACCTCCTCGGCCTGCTCGCCAAGCGGCCCGAGGACCGGCCCACGGCCCAGCAGGTCGCGGACTGGTTCGGTACGGGGGCCTGGCGCGGGCGCCCGGAACCACTGCCGATGCCGTCGCCGTCCGCGGTCGAGCCGCCGTCCACGACGACGCACCGGCTGCCGTCCCCGCCCCCGCCCTCGTCCCCGTTCCCGACCCCGTCCACCGGCCGCCGTGCACGGCAGCGCGGTGGGGTCCGCGCCCTGGTCACGCGTCGGCCACGGGTCGCCGGGGCCGTGGGCGGTGTCGTGCTGTTCCTGCTGGCGCTGCTCGCCGGCATGACGGTGTTCTCCCCCGACAACAGCGCGACGGAGACGCGGCCTCCGGCGATGTCCCCGACACCGGATCCCGAAACGACCCCGACCCCGAGTCCAACACCTACTCCCACGCCCACACCCACGCCGAGCGTCCTTACGACACCGTCCGCGAATCCTTCCCTGACGGAAGATCCGGATCGCAAGCCAGGAAAAGACAAGCAGGATAAGCAAGACAAAGAGGACGACGAGGGCGACGGGGACGGCGAGGACGACTGACGAGACGACGACGACGGACGAGGCGGGGACGACGAACGAGCGGCGTGCCCCGGCTCAGAACTCCTTCTCCGGCCAGTCCAGCAGCCGCGCGCCGATCACCGCGGTCTGCAGCGTGTACCGGTGCACCGGATCGGCGGGGTTCGCGCCGGTGAGCCGGTGGATACGGTCCAGCCGGTACGTGAGGGCGCGGACGCTGAGCGACAGACGGCGGGCGGCCTCCGCGGCGACGCACCCGGAGGCGAAGTACTCGGTGAGGGTGTCGAGGAGCGGCTGGGCGCCGCCGCGGGCCTGCCGCAGCGGGCCGAGGGCGCTCAGCACCAGGTCCGCCATGGCCTGCCGGTCGCGGGTGAGGACGGGGTAGACGAGGAGGTCGGCGGCGCGCAGTACGGGGGCGTCGAGTTCCAGGCGTTCGGCCAGGTCGAGCGCGTTCAGGGCCTCCTCGTACGAGTGGACGACCCCGCCGGGCCCGGGCTGCGGGCGGCCGATGGCGACGCGGCCGTCGGTGGCGGCGTACGCCTGCTTGGCGAAGAAGGCGAGGACCTCGTCCTGGTCGCCGGGGGCGATGCAGACGAGCCGGCCGTCCTTGGTGGTCATCAGGATGCTGCGGTCGCCGAAACGGCCGATCAGCGCGCGCTCCACCTCGCGGGAGACGGCGTCCCCCTCGTCGTACCCGGTCCTGCCCTGGGCCACGGCGACGGCGTGCGCGTGCGACAGGCGCAGCCCGAAGCGCTCGGCGCGCTCGGCGAGCCGGCCGAGGTCGCTGCGCCCGTACAGCAGGTCGTCGATGAACTCGCGGCGCGCGGCCTCCTCCAGGCGTACGGCCTGGCGCTGGGCCCGTTCGTAGCCCTCGGCGAAGGCGTCGACGGTCTGCTCGACGGCGGCGAGCACGCTGTCCGTCGCCGCGAGGTCCCCGGTAGGCCAGTGGGCGCGGGCGGCGGCCAGATGCGCGCCGACCAGGGCACGCAGCCCGTACCCCGCCTCGGCGGCCCGTTCGCCCAGCGCCCGGCGGGAGTCGAGTTCGTCGCGGCTCAGCCGGCGGCCGGTCTCCCCGGCGTCCGCGAGAAGGACGGCGAACCCGTCCAGATACTCCTCGGGTACGTCCCGCGCCGCGTCCCGTCCCACCATGTGCGCCCCCGGATACGTCATGAGCCGAGCCGATACGTCATGAGCCGTTGACGCCTTTCTAACGCATGCGCGGGCGAAGGCCGCTGCCGGGATACGGCACAGAGCCGGAGACGGAGCTGGGCCCCGGTGCCGGTGTCGTCCCCCGTCGACGCTCCGGCACCGGGGCCGTATCCACCCCCGTTGTTCCCCGTTGTTCCCCCGTGCTCCCCGTTTCCTGCCCGACCATCCTGACCCGCGACCGGGGTCCGGCGCATGGCGCGGAACCGGCATCAAGGCGGCGTAAAGATTGCCGGAATACGGCAATGTGCGAGGACGTACGAGCGTGACAGGATCCCCGTGCGCTCGGGTGATCGGCGTACACGGGGGACATGAGGGGGGTGGACCGGATGACCTTGTTTCTCGGTCTTGGTATCGCGGGGATCGTCCTGCTGGTCCTGGCGCTCGTCTTCGACGGGGTGCTGGAAGGGCTCTTCGACGGTGCCGGTGTCCTGGACGGGCTCTTCGACGGGCTGCTCTCGCTGCCGGTGGTCGCCGGGTTCGTGTCGATGTTCGGTTTCACCGGCGTGCTCGTCCTGGGGACGACCGGGCTCGGCGTCGGGCCCGCCACCGTCGTGGGTGTCGGCACGGGTGCCGGGGCGGGCTGGCTGACCTGGCGGTTCAGCCGGGCCCTGATGCGGGACGAGCCCGCGGTCACCCCGCGCGGCGACGACCTGGTGGGTTCCTCGGGGTCCGTGGTCACCGCGATCCCGGCCGACGGCTACGGCGAGGTGCTGCTGTATCTCGCGGGTCAGCCGGTGAAGTACGCGGCCAAGAGCGCCGCTCCGGTCGCGCGGGGCGCGGAGATCTGGGTCGAGGAGACCCTGTCGCCGACGTCGGTGACGGTCCGCCCGGTCACGCGCTGACCTGCGGCCGCCCAACACATAACGCGCAGCACACCGCACACGCCACACCGCGCACATCATTCGTACGTACCGATCTGCCGTCCACGGGGCCGGCAGGGGGGAAGTCATCATGAGTTCAGTCGTCATCGCCGTTGTGGGAGTCGTCGTACTCCTCGTGCTGCTCGCCCTGGTGGTCATCACGCGCTACAAGGTGGCCGGGCCGAGTGAGGCGTTCATCGTCACCGGGCGGCGCGGCAAGAAGGCCACCGATCCGTCGACCGGCCGGGTGTTCACCGACAACAGCGGACAGAAGGTCGTGGTCGGCGGCGGGGTGTTCGTCGTGCCCTTTGTGCAGCAGAAGTTCACCCTCGACCTGTCCTCGCGGCACATCCCGGTCGCGGTGCGCGGCGCGGTCACGCTGCGCGGTGTGAAGGCCAACCTGGAAGGCGTGGCCATCGTCAAGGTCGGCGGCTCCGAGGACTCCATCCGGGCGGCGGCCCAGCGGTTCCTGATGCAGCAGGGCGGGATCGTCGGCTTCACCCAGGAGGTGCTCTCCGGCGCGCTGCGGTCGATCGTGGGCCGGATGTCGGTGGAGGACATCATCCGCGACCGGGCCGCGTTCGCCGGGCAGGTGGCGGAGGAGGCCGAGGCGAGCCTGTCCGGGCAGGGCCTGGTCCTCGACGCCTTCCAGATCCAGGACATCACCACCGAGGGCTCGTACCTGGAGGACCTGGGCAGGCCGGAGGCCGCGCGGGCCAAGCAGGAGGCCGACATCGCGGAGGCGGTGGCCCGCCGGGCCGCCGAGCAGGCCCGGCTGAAGGCGGAGGAGGAGATCGCGATCGCCCAGCGGACCTTCGCCCTCAAGCAGGCCGAGATCAAGGCCGAGACGGACGCGGCGGCCGCGCAGGCCAACGCGGCGGGACCGCTCGCCGAGGCCGCCCGTCAGCAGGACGTCCTGATCCAGCAGGAGAAGGTGGCCGAGCGCCAAGCGGCACTGAAGGACCGTCAGCTCGACACGGAGGTGCGCAAGCCCGCCGACGCCCGGCGGTACGAGGCCGAGCAGGAGGCGGAGGCCAAGCGGGTGGCCCGCGTGAAGCAGGCTGAGGCCGAGCGGCTGGCCGCCATCGCGGCCGCGCAGGCGGAGGCCGAGCGGGCGCGGCTCTCGGGTGAGGGCGAGAAGCAGCGCCGCTCCGCGCTGGCCGAGGCGGAGGCCGTCGAAGGCCTCAGGCAGGGTGAGGCCGAGCGGTCACGGCGTGCGGCGATCGCGGAGGCGGTCCGGCTGGAGGGTGAGGCGGAGGCCGCCGCGATCGGGGCGACGGGTGCCGCTCAGGCGGAGGCCATGCGGAAGAAGGCGGACGCGTTCGCCCAGTACGGCGACGCGGCCGTACTCCAGATGCTCGTGGAGGTGCTGCCGCAGGTCGTCGCCAAGGCGTCCGAGCCGCTGAGCGCGGTGGACAAGATGACGGTGATCTCGACGGACGGGGCGAGCCAGCTGTCTCGCACGGTCGCCGACAACGTCGCCCAGGGCGTCGAACTCCTCAGCTCCACCACGGGAGTCGACCTCGCCGAACTGCTGAAGGGCATCACCGGGGGCAACGCGGGCAAGCCGGCCGCACCCGCGGACGCCAACGGGAAGATAGAGGTGACCGGCTGACCATGGGCCGGCGATCCCCGGGACGCCGGCTGTCATACAGGGTGCGTACGGTGCGTATGTGCGGCGAAGTCAGCCGCCTTGGAGACGTACGGATCGGACATCGGACACCGGACAGGGGACCAGTCATGGGCAGATCACGCGTGAGCAGTACGCCGTTGCCGGGGATCGGGGTGCGCTACGACCTGACCACGCGTGAGCAACGCCGGTTGTCGGTGGTGGCGCACCGTGACGGTGCTCGGACGTTCAGCGCGTACCGCACGGACGACCCGGACGCCTGCTCCTTGTCCGTGCACCTGACGCCGAACGAGGCGGCGGCGCTCATCGATGCCCTGATGCCGACGCACCACAGCCCGAACCTGCTGTCCACCACCGAGCTCGGCCTGGTGGCCGAGCGCCTTGAACTGTCCGGGACCTCTTACTGGAACGGACGGCTGCTGGGCGAGACCCGGATACGTACCGAGACCGGTGCCTCGATCGTCGCCGTGCTGCGCCGGGCGGAGGCGATCCCGTCGCCCGCGCCGGACTTCCGGCTGGCCGGCGGGGACACCCTGATCGTGATCGGCACCCGCGAGGGCGTGGAGGCGGCCGCGGCGATCCTCGGACGGGAGTGAAGCGGCCGTGCACTCCTCCGCGATGTTCCTGATCGAGTTCGGCGCGATCATCCTGGGCCTGGGGCTGCTGGGCCGGTTCGCCGGACGTTTCCACTTCTCACCCATCCCGCTGTACCTGCTCGCGGGTCTCGCCTTCGGCGAGGGCGGGCTGCTGCCGCTGGGCACCAGCGAGGAGTTCGTCGCGATCGGCGCCGAGATCGGGGTCGTACTGCTGCTGCTCATGCTGGGTCTGGAGTACACGGCGAGCGATCTCGTCTCCAACCTCAAGACCCAGTACCCGGCGGGCCTGGTGGACGCCGCCCTGAACGCCCTGCCGGGCGCGGCCATGGCGCTGCTGCTCGGCTGGGGTCCGGTGGCCGCCGTCGTGCTGGCCGGAGTCACATGGATCTCGTCCTCCGGAGTCATCGCCAAGGTCCTCGGCGACCTCGGCCGGCTCGGCAACCGCGAGACTCCCGTGATCCTCAGCATCCTGGTCCTCGAAGACCTGTCGATGGCCGTCTATCTGCCGATCATCACCGCGCTGCTGGCCGGTGCGGGACTCGCCGCGGGCAGCGTCACCCTGGCCGTCGCGCTCGGTGCGGCAGCGCTCGTGCTGGTGGTCGCGGTGCGGTACGGCCGCCACATCTCCCGTTTCGTCTCCAGCGACGACCCCGAGAAGCTGCTGCTGGTCGTACTCGGCCTGACCCTGCTGGTCGCCGGGCTCGCCCAGCAGCTCCAGGTCTCGGCGGCGGTGGGCGCGTTCCTGGTCGGCATCGCGCTGTCCGGGGAGGTGGCCGAGGGCGCCCACAATCTTCTCTCTCCCCTCCGGGACCTGTTCGCGGCGGTGTTCTTCGTCTTCTTCGGTCTGCACACCGACCCCGCCAGCATCCCGCCGGTCCTGCTGCCCGCACTCGCCCTGGCGGTCGTCACCGCCGTCACGAAGATCGCCACCGGATACTGGGCCGCGGGGCGCGCCGGTATCTCGACGAAGGGCCGCTGGCGCGCGGGCGGCACGCTGGTCGCCCGCGGCGAGTTCTCCATCGTGATCGCCGGCCTCGCCGTCACGTCGGGCATCGAACCGTCCCTCGGCCCACTGGCCACGGCGTACGTCCTGATCCTGGTCGTCCTCGGCCCGCTCACCGCCCGCTTCACCGAGCCCCTGGCCGCCCGCCTGACCACCGCCGTGCGCCGCAAGCCCGCGCCGGCGCCGCCCGAGCCGGAGGACACCCCGGAACCGGCGGCGCGCGGCCGTCGCCCCTGAGGGCTCCCGCCCCCGAGACCCCCAGCCCTGAGCGCCCTCTGTGAACCCTTGGCAGACCTGTCCCCGACGCGCGCGTGAACAGGAAGTTATGAGATCGGTTCAACGAGTCGGCGGTACGCATGACAGGCTGTCGCAATGACCCTTTACCGACGACTGCTCAAGCTGCTTCCCAAGCTCGGGTTGCAGGTACTCGATCTTGGTCCGGGCGAGGCACTGGTCTCCCGGCGACGCGGCCGTGCCCGGATCTCTCTGGAGCCGGGGGCGGACCTGCTGGCCCGCCGAAGCAGCGGCTACGCGGTGACGCCCGCGGGTGGGGACGCATGGGTGGTGACCCGTGGCCGTCCCGGGGCGGGCGCCAAGTCGAAGACCAAGTGGAAGAGTGTTCCGCTCCGCGACACCGGGGCGCACCTCCTGCTCGACCCGACGGCGTTGACGGGCGACGAACGCCTTTTCCAGCTGGCCGCCGCCGAGTACCTGTGCACCCAGCACGTGACCGCGCTGCTGGACAAGTACCAGGTGAACTGCGTCTTCGACGTGGGCGCGAACGCCGGGCAGTACGGCAGGCGGCTGCGGCAGCTCGGCTACAAGGGCCGGATCGTCTCCTTCGAGCCGACCGCCGTGCACTTCGCCAAGCTGCAGAAGAAGGCGGAGAACGACCCCGAGTGGCGTGTGTACAACTGCGGCCTGGGCCGTGAGGAAGCCACCATGGAGATCCACGCGGACTGGAACTCCATGAACTCCCTGCTCCCGCCGACCGAATACGGCCGGGGTCGCTACAAGCGGTTCGCGAAGTCGACCATGGAGCAGATCGAGATCCGTCGCCTGGACGCGGTGATGGACGAGGCGCTGGAAGGCCTCGCCGAGCCGCGGCCCTACCTGAAGATGGACACCCAGGGCTACGACCTGGAGGTCTTCGCGGGCGGCGGCAAACGCATCGACGACTTCATCGGCATGCAGTCCGAGGTCGCCCTCCTCCAGCTCTACGAGGGCAGCCCCCGCATGCACGAGGCCGTCGCCGTGTACGAGGAGAGTGGCTTCGAGATCACGGGCATGTACCCGGTCACGCGTGAACCGGCCACGGGGCGCGTGGTGGAGTTCGACTGCGTGATGATGCGCCCGTCTGCCGCCGGCTAGGCGGTTCGCCTACGGGGGTGGTGGATTCGGTTCGTGGGCGACTGCGGGTCCGTCGTGGCTGGTCGCGCAGTTCCCCGCGCCCCTAAAGGGGCGCGGGGAACTGCGTACACCGACGGCAGGCGTAAGACCACCCGGCAGCAGACGACACACAGCGCCAGCCCCCACCTACCTAGGGGCGCGGGGAACTGCGCGACCAGCCACAACCAACTCGCACTCGCCCACGAACCCGACCCACCACCCCCGAAGG
>NZ_JAAKZY010000122.1 GCF_011045015.1 Streptomyces scabichelini
AATGCTAGTAGGAAGAGTAAGATGTGGATAAGAGAAAGAGCCCGCCCTGGTCTTCGACGACCCGCTGAGCCAGCAGTCCTCGGACGACACGGACCGTGGATGGGGCGAGCGGCCCAGCGGTGACAGCGCCGGGGACCTGGCCCGCTTCCTGGACGAGAAGCCGCCCCACCACCTCTGAGCCCGGCGGCCCCGGCCAACGACAGAGGCCAATATGAGGACCCGCCGAACGGCGGGCGCTAATGCTCGGTGTGTCCCGAACGGCGCTGGGCCACCAGAGCGTCGCGGATCTCCTTGAGGACCTCCAGCTCGGTCACCTCGATCACCTCGTGCATGCCCTCCTTCGCCTTCTGGCGGGCCGCCTGCCGGGCCAGGTACTTGGACATCGGCAGCACCATCAGGAAATAGACGACGCCCGCGGTGATCACGAACGAGAGCGTCGCGCCGAGTACCGAGCCCCACATGATCCGGACGCCGGTCGCGGTGTCGCCGGTGCCTGCGCAGGGTCCCTTGATGCAGGAGCTGTAGTGGTCCAGGTTCTTCGTGCCGATCGCGCCCACCAGTGGGTTGATGACTCCCTTCACCACTGAGTTGACGATGCTGGTGAAGGCCGCGCCGATGACTACCGCCACTGCCAGATCGACGACGTTCCCGCGCATCAGGAAGGTCTTGAAGCCCTCCCAGACGCCCGGCTCCTTCTTGTTCTCGCTCACCAGGGAGCCCCTCTTCAGCCGCACGAGTTGTGGAACGAACAGCTCCGCAACCTACGGCAGGGCGTGGCGAGCCTGTCCAACGGCCCAGCTCCAACGACGGACTTGACAGCCAACCGAAGATCTTCTTGAGCAGGCTCAGCACACCGTCACCGCCAACCGAGAGGTCGCGCCTGCTCCGGCCAGCCGCACCGCCGTCTGCCGCGGCACGGACAGCACGACCAGCGCACCGCCCTCGGCCACGCCGTCCAGGGCCTCGGGCACCTTCGTCACCCGCACCCCGCGCGCGACCACCCGCGCGTCACCGCCGCCCGCCGCCGACTCCTCCGCCGCGACGACATCGACACGGTCGCCCGGCCGCAACAGCCGTACGGTCGCGCCGTCGGCGATCCGCACCGGCGCCGTGACCATCTCGACAGGGGGCCGCTCCCGTACGGGAGTACCTGCCACGGTCGACTGTGCCGAAGTGGGGGGAGTGCCGGCGGAGTGGGCCCGCGCCCGGCCTGCGTCCCTCGGCCCCGCCGCCACCAGCGCGGCAGCGGTCACGGCGAGTCCCGCGGCCACGGCCCGCCTTCTGTGCCGTACGAGCCGTCGCAGCTGGTACCGCCCACCACGCACCCGCACGGGAGCGAAGTGCGGCACCTCGCATGTACCGGGCGCGTCCGTGCCCAACGGGCGCGGAAAGGAAGGGAGGAGCGACACGAGAACCACCACCAGCGGTCGGGAGATCGGCTTGCGATGCCAGATTGCGGCCTCGCGCCGAATCCCGCCGAGGCCCGTGGACTACCGACCGGTTGTGGACAACTCGCTCACCCGAAGGGGAAGTTCCTCACCGAAGAGGAGCCTGTTCCCCGGCGGGGAACTCCCACCCCCACACGCACCAAAGCCCCACTCGCCGCCTTCCCTACGCCAGGTCGAACCCCGGATCCATCCCGCCCAGCGCCTTCGCGCACAGACAATCCCGCGTCCCGTTCTCAGGCAGCCCCGCCACCGCGTCGAACAGAACACCCCGCAGCCGCTCCACATTCTCCGCGAACACCTTCAGCACCTCCTCGTGCGAGACCCCCTCCCCGGTCTCGGCCCCCGCGTCGAGGTCGGTGACCAGGGTCAACGACGTGTAGCAGAGCTCGAGTTCACGGGCGAGCGCTGCCTCGGGATGCCCGGTCATGCCCACCACCGACCAGCCCTGCGCCTGGTGCCACAACGATTCGGCACGGGTGGAGAACCGCGGCCCCTCGACCACCACGAGCGTCCCGCCGTCCACCGGCTCCCAGTCCTGCCCGCGCGCAGCCTCCAGCGCGGCCTTGCGCCCGACGGGGCAGTACGGGTCGGCCAGAGACACATGCACCACGTTCGGCACCTGGCCCCCGGGCAGCGGCATCCCGTCGAAGTAGGTCTGCTCCCGGGACTTCGTACGGTCCACGAACTGGTCCGGTACGAGCAGCGTGCCGGGGCCGTACTCGGGGCGCAGCCCGCCGACCGCGCAGGGACCGAGCACCTGGCGCGCCCCGACGGAGCGCAGCGCCCACAGGTTGGCGCGGTAGTTGATGCGGTGCGGCGGCAGATGGTGGGCGCGGCCGTGGCGGGGAAGGAAGGCGACCCGCCGCCCGGCGATCTCGCCGAGGAAGAGGGAGTCGCTGGGCGCCCCGTAGGGCGTGGCCACCTGTATCTCGGTCACGTCGTCGAGGAAGGAGTAGAAGCCCGAGCCGCCAATGACGCCGATTTCGGCGTTCTCCGTGTTCGCCATGACCGCACCCTAGCCGGGCCCGGAAACGCCACGGACCCCGCCGTCGTACGACGACAGGGTCCCGTTAAGGAAGAAAGCGTTACGCGGCCGAGCTGCTGCTCGAGGAACTGCTGGAACCGGACGACGACGAGCTCGAGGACGACGACGAGTTCGAGGACGACGAGTCCGAGGAGGAGGACGAGGTCGTGGCGGGAGCGGTCGCCGAGGACGACGACTTGGCCGTCGAGCTGCTCGACGAGGAGCTGCGGCTGTCGTTGCGGTAGAAGCCGGAGCCCTTGAAGACGATGCCGACCGCGGAGAACACCTTCTTCAGGCGGCCATCGCAGCTGGGGCACTCCGTCAGGGCGTCCTCGCTGAACTTCTGCACCACCTCGAGGCCCTCGCCGCACGCGGTGCACTGATACTGGTAGGTCGGCACTTGTCTTCCTCCTGGCACTCTCACTCGATGAGTGCTAACGACGCTCCATAGTGACCTATTCCCCGGGATCAGTCCACTGTCAGCGGTACGCGGTGACCGACGCCACGTGCGACGGTCCGGCCCGTCGGCCTGGGCGTGAGCCGCGAGCGCAGGGCCACGAGGGTCGCCAGAGCCAGCAGGGTGCCGCCCATCGGGACGAGGAAACCGGCGCCGTCCCAGAAGCGGTCCTCCAGCTGCCCGGCGACGGTGACGGCCGCCGCCTGCCCGAGCGCGACCGCGCCGGTCAGCCAGGTGAAGGCCTCCGTACGGGCACCCACAGGCGTCAGGCCCTCGACCAGCGTGTAGCCGGTGATCAGGGCGGGCGCGACGCACATGCCGACCAGGAGGCCGACTCCGGCGAGGACGATCACGGAGTGCGCGGCCCACAGGCCGGAGGCGGTCAGGGCCAGCGCCACGTATCCGATGACCAGGCGGCGGCGCGGGGCCACCTTCCAGGCGACGGCGCCGCAGACGATGCCGGACAGCATGTTGCCCGCGGCGAAGATGCCGTACAGGACCCCGTTCAGGCCCGGCTCGCCGATCGACTCGGTGAACGCGGCGAGCGAGACCTGCATGCCGCCGAACACGGAGCCGATGCCCAGGAAGACCACGATCAGGACGCGTACTCCGGGGACCGACAGGGCGGAGGCGTGCTCCACGCGCGCGTGCCCGTCGAGACGTACGGAGGGCTGCGTGCTCTGCTGGGCCGCGAACAGCAGGCCGCCGACCAGGGTCAGTGCCGCCTCCGTGAGCAGGCCCGCCGCCGGGTCCACGGCGGTGCACAGCGCGGTCGCCAGCAGCGGGCCGAGTACGAAGGTCAGCTCGTCCGTGACGGACTCGAAGGCCGCCGCGGTCGTCATCAGGGGTGAGCCCTGGAGCCTGACGCCCCAGCGGGCCCGCACCATCGGCCCGATCTGCGGGACGGAGGCGCCGGTCGGGACGGCCGCCGCGAACAGCGTCCACAAGGGAGCGTCCGCGAGGGCCAGCGCCGTCAGGGAGAGGCCGGCCAGAGTGTGGACGAGGACGCCGGGCAGCAGCACGGCACGCTGGCCGTGGCGGTCGGCGAGACGGCCGGTCAGGGGCGCGAACAGTGCCATGGAGACACCGGTCACGGCGGCGACGGCGCCGGCGACCCCGTACGAGCCGGTGGTGTGCTGCACGAGCAGTACGAGGGACAGAGTCAGCATCGCGAACGGCTGCCGGGCGGCGAAGCCGGGGAGCAGGAACGTCCAGGCGCCACGCGTGCGCAGCAGTTGCCCGTATCCAGGGCGGGAGGTGACCGATGTCCTGGCGGACTCGGAGGTGACCGTGGATGCCACGGCCCGTGCCTTTCTGCCACCTGGTGGCGCGCGACCCCTTTTGCTTCGTTCGCCTCCGGGGCGCTCAAGTCGGTGACGAGACCGCGACCGTGCTCAGCCCTTCGGGCCTCCGCGCGCTCGCGCTCTCGTCACCGACGCGCCCCTTCGGCTCACCCTGCGGGGGGCGCCGAGAGCTGTCCTCTTGCGCGGAACTGCGGTAGATACCGGGCCCCGTGAGGGCAGCGGCCGCCATACGGTCGCGCCAGCTCTGCGTCAGGCAGAGTTGGTTCGATCTGAGTGCGCCTTCATCGTACAGGTATCGGTGATCGTGCCCCTGTGAAAGCGAACACCCGAGCCGCATTCACCTACGATGTGCCGTTTCCGCCCGTCCCCAGCCATCCTGCCAGCTTGCCGCCCTGTCCGACCGCCCGCAGTCGCCCCTCGGCCGCGTCCCGTACGGGGTCCGTGGCCACCACGAGGAGTTCGTCGCCGCGTTGCAGGATCGTGGTGGGCAGCGGGACGAACGACGTTCCGTCCCGTACGACCAGCGTGACCGCGGCGCCCGGGGGCAGTCGCAGCTCGTTGACCTCGACGCCGTGCATCTTCGATCCCTTCGGGATCGCGACGGACAGCAGATGCCCGCGCAGTCGCTCCAGGGGCGCCGATTCGATGCCCAGGTCGGCGGCCTCGGTGGCGGACTTGTCCAGGCGCAGCTTCCGGGCCAGCCAGGGGAGGGTCGGGCCCTGCACGAGGGTGTAGACGACGACGAGTATGAAGACGATGTTGAAGATCCGGCGGCTGTCCTCGACGCCGTTCACCATCGGGATCGTGGCCAGGATGATGGGCACGGCGCCGCGCAGGCCCGCCCAGGACATCAGGGCCTGCTCCGGCCATCCGAGCCGGAACGGCAGCAGCGCGACGACGACGCTCAGCGGCCGCGCCACCATGGTCAGCACCAGCCCGATGACGAGCGCGGGCAGGAAGTCGTCCTTCAGCTCGTGCGGTGTGACCAGCAGGCCGAGCAGGACGAACATGCCGATCTGGGCGATCCAGCCGAGCCCGTCGGCGAAGCCGCGGGTGGCGGGCCAGTGCGGCAGCTTCTGGTTGCCGAGGACCATCGACGCCAGATACACGGCGAGGAAGCCGCTGCCGTGGGCGAGCGCCCCGCCGGCGTACGCCATGACCGCGATGGCCATGACGGCGATCGGGTAGAGGCCGGAGGCGGGCAGTGCCACATGGCGCAGCCCGTACGCGCCGAGGAAGCCCACCGCGAGGCCGATGGCCGCGCCGATGGCCAGCTCCAGGGCTATCTTGCCGAGCAGTGCGTACCAGTGCTCCACAGGACCGGCCGTGGAGAAGGCGACGACGAGGATGACCACCGGAGCGTCGTTGAAGCCCGACTCGGCCTCCAGCATGCCCGTCACGCGCGCGGGGAGGGGTACTTTGCGCAGCACCGAGAAGACCGCCGCCGCGTCCGTCGAGGACACCACCGCGCCGACGATGAGGGCTTGCCGCCACTCCAGGTCGATCAGGTAGTGGGCCGCCGTGGCCGTGACGCCGACGCTCACCGCGACACCGACCAGGGCCAGTGAGGAGGCGCCGGGAAGCGCTGGCTTGATCTCTTTCCACTGCGTGCCGAGACCGCCCTCGGCCAGGATCACGACCAGGGCGGCGTACCCGATGACCTGGGTCAGTTCGGCGTTGTCGAATTGGATGCCGCCGACGCCGTCCTGTCCCATGGCGACGCCGATGCCCAGGTAGACGAGCAGGCTGGGGAGCCCGCTGCGCGAAGAGATACGAACCGCTGCCACCGCGACGAGCAGAACGAGCGAGCAGACGAGCAGGAGCTGGTTGAGCTGGTGGACAGTCAGCGGCTGTTCCCTTCTCGGTGGTGCAAGTACTTCGTTACCTTACCTAACTCTTGACGCTTTCTTGACGATCGCGCATGCGGCCGGAACTCCGGAACCTGCGCGTTCCCGACTCCGCGTCAAGGCGCGCCAAGCCCTGACCTATGGTTGCTCCAGCGTTCAGTCAAAAGCACGGCCCCGCCTGCCGCTCGCGTGAGGACAGCAAGGACAGCGATGCCCCCCAACACCACCTCCTCTTCCGGTCAGAAGTCCGGCAAGTCCGGCAGGAAGAAGGGGCGCAGAGCCCGTCTGATCGTGATCGCCCTGATCCTGGCCATCATCGGGGGCGTCGCATACGGGGCGTTCTGGTCGATCAGCACCGTGCGTGCCTCCTTCCCCCAGACCAAGGGCTCGATCGCACTCGACGGTCTGTCAGGACCCGTCGACGTCAAGCGTGATGGCAACGGGATCCCGCAGATCTACGCCTCCTCCGACGAGGACCTGTTCATGGCGCAGGGCTATGTCCAGGCGCAGGACCGGTTCTACGAGATGGACGTACGCCGCCACATGACGTCCGGCAGGCTCTCCGAGATGTTCGGCGAGAGCCAGGTCGACAAGGACGAGTTCCTGCGCACGCTCGGCTGGGACCGGGTCGCGGAGGAGGAGTACAAGACCAAGCTGTCGGCCGAGACGAAAAAGTACCTCCAGGCGTACGCCAAGGGAGTCAACGCCTACCTCCAGGGCAAGGACGGCGAGGACATCTCCCTGGAGTACGCGGCCCTCGGTTTCTCCAACGACTACCGGCCCGAGGAGTGGACTCCGGTCGACTCGGTGGCCTGGCTCAAGGCGATGGCCTGGGACCTGCGCGCCAATATGGAGGACGAGATCGACCGCTCGCTGATGACCAGCCGCCTCGGTCCGCAGCAGATCGCCGACCTGTATCCGGAGTATCCGTACGACCGGAACAAGACGATCGTCCAGGAGGGCGAGTACGACAGCGTCTCCGGGGAGTACGAGCAGAGCGGCTCCGGTACGTCCACGGCGGGCTCCGGGCTCGCCGGCGGGGCCACGGCCCCCTCCGGGCTGCAGAGCCAGCTGGCGGGCCTCTACAACGTCCTGGACGACGTCCCCGAGGCCGTCGGCGTGAACGGCAACGGCATCGGCTCCAACTCCTGGGTCGTCGGTGGCGCTCACACCATCAGCGGCAAGCCGCTGCTCGCCAACGACCCGCACCTGTCGCCGTCGCTGCCCTCGGTCTGGTACCAGATGGGCCTGCACTGCAAGAGCGTCTCCGACAAGTGCCAGTACGACGTCTCCGGGTACACCTTCTCGGGCATGCCGGG
Organism: Streptomyces scabichelini; assembly: GCF_011045015.1. Classification (GTDB taxonomy): domain Bacteria; phylum Actinomycetota; class Actinomycetes; order Streptomycetales; family Streptomycetaceae; genus Streptomyces; species Streptomyces scabichelini. The sequence goes on from NZ_JAAKZY010000122.1 coordinate 7,400, forward strand.
CGTGGTCATCGGCCACAACAAGAACATCGCCTGGGGCATGACCAACTCCGGTGCCGACGTCACCGACCTGTACCTGGAGAAGCTCACCGGGGACGGCTACGAGTACGACGGCAAGGTGAAGTCCTTCACCACCCGCGAGGAGAAGATCAACGTCGCGGGCGGCGACAGCAAGACGATCGTCGTCCGGGAGACCGACAACGGGCCGCTGCTGTCCGACCGCGACGACGAACTCGTGAAGGTCGGCAAGAAGGCCACCGTCGACCAGTCGGCACCCGACCGCGGCGACGGCTACGGCATCGCGCTGCGCTGGACCGCCCTGGACCCGGGCACCTCGATGGACGCCGTCTTCGCGATGAACAAGGCCGCCGACTGGGAGGGCTTCCGCAAGGCGGCCGCCCTGTTCGACGTGCCGTCGCAGAACCTGATCTACGCCGACACCGAGAACAACATCGGCTACCAGATGCCCGGGCGCATCCCGAAACGCGGTGAGGGCGACGGCTCGCTCCCGTCGCCCGGCTGGGACTCCAAGTACGAGTGGACCGGCTACATCAAGCAGTCCGAGCTGCCCTACGAGTACAACCCGAAGCGCGGCTACATCGTGACCGCCAACCAGGCCGTCGTCGACAAGGACAAGTACCCCTACACGCTCACCACGGACTGGGGCTACGGCACACGCAGCCAGCGGATCTCCGATCTCATCGAGTCGAAGCTCAAGGGCGGCGGCAAGGTCTCGACCGACGACATGCGCCAGATGCAGCTCGACAACAGCAGCGAGATCGCCAAGCTCCTGGTGCCCCTGCTGCTCAAGATCGACGTCCCCGACAAGGACGTACGGGACGGGCAGAAACTCCTGGAGGGCTGGAACTACACCCAGGACGCCGATTCGGCGGCGGCCGCGTATTTCAACGCGGTCTGGCGCAACATCCTGAAGCTCGCCTTCGGCAACAAGCTGCCCAAGGAGCTGCGGGTCGAGGGCCAGTGTCTGTACGTCGAGCCGGTCGACACCACGGGACCGGCCGACGAGGACCGGCGGGTGCGCGAGTGCGGCCAGCGTGACGCGGACAGCGCGCAGCCCGACGGCGGCGACCGCTGGTTCGAGGTGGTCAGGTCGATCCTCGACGACGAGGACAGCGACTGGTGGCAGGCGCCCGGCAACCGCACCGACAAAGCGGCCAAGAACCGCGACCAGCTCTTCGAGCGCGCCCTGGAGGACGCCCGCTGGGAGCTGACCGCCAAGCTCGGCAAGGACATGGACACCTGGAACTGGGGCCGCCTGCACCGGCTGTACCTGAAGAACGAGACCATGGGCACCGAAGGCCCCGGCTTCCTGCAGTTCATGCTCAACCGAGGCCCGTACAACATGGGCGGCGGCGAGGCCGCGGTGAACGCCACCGGCTGGAACGCCGCGGGCGGCTACTCCGTCGTCTGGGTGCCGTCGATGCGGATGGTGGTGAACCTCGACGACTTCGACAAGTCGAAGTGGATCAACCTCACCGGCGCCTCCGGGCACGCCTACAACGCCCACTACATCGACCAGACGGACAAGTGGGCCAAGGGCGAGCTGCTGGACTGGGTCTCCTCGGAGCGGGCGGTCGACGAGGACACGGAGGACACGCTGGTGCTGAAGCCGTGAAAATGGCCCTCCACGCGCGCGTGGAGGGCCATTTCGCTTACGAGCGTCTACGGGGAGAGTCACCCGTCCGTCCCGTCCCGTCACCGGAAGCGACGTACTCCCGAAGGGGTGACCACCGCGTGCACCGGCCGGTCGTGCCGTTCTTCAGGGACACGATCGACCACTTCGGAGTCGTACAGCAGCACCACCAGCGCCGGATCCGCGCCCGCCCGCTCCAGCCTCGCGAGCACCCGGTCGTACGATCCACCGCCGCGCCCGAGCCGCATCCCGCGCGCGTCCACGGCGAGCCCCGGCAGCAGGACGGCGTCGGCCGCGAGCACGGCGTCCGGTCCCAGGCGCTCACCCGCGGGCTCCAAGAGGGCCATTTTCCCCCGGTGTTGTACGCGGACGAGCGAGCCCTCTCCGTCGTACGCACCCCAGTCCAGGTCGTTGTCCGCCATCAGGACCGGCAGCAGAACCCGCACCCCGCGCGCGTGGAGGGCCTCGAGGAGCGCGCGCGTGCCCGGTTCGTTCCCCACGGAGACGTACGCCGCCACGGTGCGCGCGTGCGCCAGTTCCCGCAGTTCCAGGGCGCGGGCGGCGAGCGCGGCCTCCGTTTCCGCCACGTCATCAGCCGTCAACCGGCTTCTCACCGAGAGGAACCCCTGCCGCAAGGTTCGCTTGCCAGGCTCCGCACGCGGTCTCGGCTGACTCACAGTTCGCTCCCGTACCCTTGGTCATGCGCCGTCATGCGTTCATATGAGCGCGAATTAACCGGAGCCACATATTCCGTGCATAGGCACCGGATATGGTGACCGGCATGACTCAGTCGCACCCCAGGATCAGCAAGGCTGTCATCCCCGCAGCAGGCCTCGGTACCCGGTTCCTGCCGGCCACCAAAGCCACTCCCAAGGAGATGCTGCCGGTCGTCGACAAGCCGGCGATCCAGTATGTGGTCGAGGAAGCCGCGTCCGCGGGCCTCGACGACGTCCTCATGATCACAGGCCGCAACAAGCGTCCCCTCGAGGACCACTTCGACCGCAACTACGAGCTGGAATCGGCCCTTCAGAAGAAGGGCGACGCCGGCCGGCTCGCCAAGGTGCAGGAGTCCAGCGATCTCGCGACCATGCACTACGTACGCCAGGGCGACCCCAAGGGCCTCGGCCACGCAGTCCTGTGTGCGGCACCGCACGTCGGCCACGAGCCCTTCGCCGTACTCCTCGGCGACGACCTGATCGACCCGCGTGACCCCCTTCTCGCGCGCATGGTCGCGGTCCAGGAGCAGTACGGCGGCAGCGTGATCGCCCTCATGGAGGTCGCGCCGGAGCAGATCCACCTCTACGGGTGCGCGGCCGTCGACACCACCGAGGACAGCGACGTGGTCAAGGTCCACGACCTGGTCGAGAAGCCGACCGCGGCGGACGCCCCGTCGAACTACGCGATCATCGGCCGTTACGTCCTCGACCCGCACGTCTTCGACATACTGCGCAAGACCGAGCCGGGCCGCGGCGGCGAGATCCAGCTCACCGACGCCCTCCAGCAGCTCGCCGCGGACGAGAAGGTCGGCGGACCCGTGCACGGCGTCGTCTTCAAGGGCCGCCGCTATGACACCGGCGACCGAGGCGACTACCTGCGTGCCATTGTCCGACTCGCGTGCGAACGTGAAGACCTGGGCCCGGACTTCCGGACCTGGCTTCGCAGTTACGTCACCGAGGAGATGTAGCAACTTTGAGCAGCGCCGCGACCCGCGTCACCGGCCAGGACCACCTCTGGTCGGTGACCGAGCACCTGGAGGACATCCTCACGACCGTCCGCCCCCTCGAACCCATCGAGCTGCAACTCCTCGACGCCCAGGGCTGCGTCCTGGTCGAGGACGTCACGGTGCCGGTCTCCCTGCCGCCGTTCGACAACAGCTCGATGGACGGGTACGCGGTCCGGGTCGCCGATGTCGCGGGCGCGAGCGAGGAGTTCCCGGCCGTCCTCACGGTCGTCGGGGACGTCGCGGCGGGTCAGGGCGAGCCGCTCCACGTGGGTCCCGGCGAGGCCGCCCGCATCATGACGGGCGCCCCGCTGCCGCCCGGCGCCGAGACCGTCGTCCCTGTGGAGTGGACCGACGGCGGCCTCGGCGCGGGCCCCGTCTCCCGGATGCGTGCCCACAGCGCGGCCCCCGAGGGCGCCTCCGGACAGGTCCAGGTGCACCGCCCGGCACCGGCACGCGCGCACGTGCGCGCGAAGGGCAGCGACGTCAAGGCCGGGGACCGCGCCCTCGAAGCGGGCACGATCCTCGGCCCGCCGCAGATCGCGCTGCTCGCCGCGATCGGTCGCGGGACCGTACGCGTGCGCCCGCGCCCGCGCGTGGTGGTCCTGTCCACGGGCAGCGAACTCGTCCAGCCCGACGAGGAGTTGGGCGACGGCCAGATCTACGACTCCAACAGCTTCGCCCTGACCGCCGCCGCCCGCGACGCCGGAGCCATCGCGTACCGCGTGGGCGCCGTCACCGACGACGCCGAGATCCTCCGCGCCACCATCGAGGACCAGCTCATCCGCGCCGACCTCCTGGTCACCACGGGCGGTGTCAGCGTGGGGGCGTACGACGTCGTCAAGGAGGCGCTGGAGTCCGTCGGCGACGAGGACGAGGCGGGCAGCGGCATCGAGTTCCGCAAGCTCGCGATGCAGCCCGGCAAGCCCCAGGGCTTCGGCTCCATCGGCCCCGACCACACCCCGCTGCTCGCTCTGCCGGGCAACCCCGTGTCGTCGTACGTCTCCTTCGAGCTGTTCGTACGCCCCGCGATCCGCACCCTGATGGGCCTCGACGACGTCCACCGGCCCACGACCAGGGCAGTCCTCAAGACCGACAAGGCGCTCACCTCGCCCGCCGGACGCCGTCAATTCCTGCGGGGCCGGTACGCGAACGGGGAGGTGACCCCCGTCGGCGGCGCCGGATCGCATCTGATCGCCGCTCTTGCCCACGCCGACGCGCTGATCGTGGTCCCCGAGTCCATGGAGTCCGTCGAGCCCGGCACCGAGGTCGAAGTGGTCCTCCTCGGCTGACCGGCCCCACTTGGCGGTACCGTGTCGCGCACAACAGGCCCGACCGGGAGCGCCATGAGTACCAACGACCGACTGACCCACATCGACGAGGCGGGCGCCGCCCGCATGGTCGACGTGTCCGGGAAGGACGTGACCGCGCGCACCGCCCGCGCCAGCGGCCGCGTCCTGATCTCGCCCCGGGTGGTCGAGCTGCTGCGCGGCGAGGGCGTTCCCAAGGGCGACGCTCTCGCCACCGCGCGCATCGCGGGCATCATGGGTGCCAAGCGCACACCGGATCTGATCCCGCTGTGCCACCCGTTGTCAGTGTCGGGTGTCAAGCTTGATCTGTCGGTTGCGGACGACGCCGTCGAGATCCTGGCCACCGTGAAGACCACCGACCGTACGGGGGTGGAGATGGAGGCCCTCACCGCGGTCAGCGTGGCGGCTCTCACCGTGATCGACATGGTCAAGGCGGTCGACAAGGGGGCGGTCATCACGGACGTACGGGTCGAGGAGAAGACGGGCGGCAAGTCGGGCGACTGGAGCCGGGCATGACGTATCGCGCCCTTGTCGTCACGGCGTCCAACCGCGCCGCCGCCGGGGTCTACGAGGACAAGGGCGGCCCGCTGATCGCCGAGGGCCTGGTCTCGTACGGCTTCGAGGTGGACGGACCGCGGGTCGTCCCCGACGGGGACCCCGTGGAGGCCGCACTGCGCAGCGGTGTCGAGGCCGGGTACGACGTCATCGTGACCACCGGCGGCACCGGCATCTCGCCCACCGACCGCACCCCCGAAGCCACCCGGCGCGTCCTCGACCACGAGGTACCGGGCATTCCGGAGGCCATCAGAGCGTTCGGGAGACAGAAGGTGCCCACGGCGGCGCTGTCCCGGGGGCTGGCCGGAGTCGCCGGGCGGACGCTGATCGTGAACCTGCCGGGCTCCACCGGCGGGGTCCGGGACGGGCTCGCCGTCCTGCGGCCCCTGTTGATCCACGCCGTCGACCAGCTGCGCGGCGGCGATCATCCAAGACCCAGCGGCAGCGGGGGTGCGAGCTGAACAGCCCATCCTGGCCGGTCGAGCTGGTGGACGGTGATGTCGTCCTCCGGCCCATAAAGATGCGTGACCACCGGGCCTGGCGCGAGGTCAACCGGCGCAACCGGGACTGGCTGCGCCCCTGGGAGGCGACCATTCCGCCGCCCACGCCCAGCGGGCCGATAGCGCACCGGCCGACCTACCGCCAGATGGTCCGGCATCTGCGCGCCGAGGCCAACGCGGGCCGGATGCTGCCGTTCGTCATCGAATACCAGGGCCGGCTCGTCGGACAGTTGACGGTCGCCGGAATCACCTGGGGTTCGATGTGCTCGGGCCATATCGGGTACTGGGTGGACGAGGCGGTGGCCGGGCGCGGAGTGATGCCGACGGCCGTCGCTCTCGCGGTCGACCACTGCTTCCGCGCCGTGGGACTGCACCGCATCGAAGTCTGCATTCGCCCCGAGAACGGCCCCAGCCGCCGGGTCGTGGAGAAACTCGGATTCCGCGAGGAAGGACTTCGTCCACGTTATCTTCACATCGACGGGGCCTGGCGTGACCACCTCGTCTTCGCGCTCACGGCAGAAGAGGTCCCCGAGGGCCTGCTCAGCCGCTGGCAGCGGACACGCTCGCGGAACACGTCCGAAAACTCACCGCGAGACACCCCCCGGAACACCGCCTAACACCGCCCAAATGAAATATGTGTTCGAAAATGATCGGTGATCGACCACCCTCGGGCATTAATTTCCCGCTCCCGGTGGCCTGCTGATCGCATCGGTCGCAAAAAAAGCTCGAAATATCAGCCAGATCGTGCGACACACCGACGCAATTGGCAGATGGCCTCACGCAAACCCCTCTACCGTGTGAGGCGTGAGCAGCAGCGGCCTCATCTACGCAGTCATTGTCGGGGCCTGGGCCGCCTACTTGGTGCCCATGTGGCTCCGTAGGCAGGACGAGCTGAATGAGGCCCGTCCGACGGAACGCTTCAGCACCGCCATCCGGCTGCTGTCCGGACGGGCGGGTATGGAGCGCCGGTACGCCAAGGACCTGCGGGCGCGCTCCACCGAAGAGGGGGAGCACCACGCCGAACCGGACGGCCTCACCGACTCGGTGGACGCCCGGGCCTTCGCCATGCCTCAGACCCGGCGCGAGGCACGGGGCAAGGTCGCGGACGCACAGGACAGTGCGCGGGGCGTACGCGGTGGCGGGCGGCCCGAGGCGCAGGGTGGGCCTTCGGGCAAGCGGGGCTCCGACCCGGCTCCCGATCCGCGGTCCAAGTCGGCATCCGCGGCGTCGACGTCCGGTGCCAAGTCGTCGTCGCAGGCAGGCCGTTCGGCGGGGGCCAGACCGGTGCCCCAGCAGGGGGCCAAGTCCGGAGGCAAGCCGAGCGCCGGCCAGTCGACATCCCCGGCGCGACAGTCCTCGTCCTCGGAGTCGGCCTCGTCCGCGGCGTCTCGTGCCCGGCGGGTGGCGTCGGCGGAGGCCGCCGCGCGCGCCCGGCGCTCGAAGGTGCTCGCGCGCCGTCGGCGTACGACGACTGTCCTCTTCCTCGCCTTCACGCTCGGCGCGATCGTGGCGGCCGTCGGAGGCCTCGCGTTCCTGTGGGCGCCCGGGGTGCCGGCGATACTGCTGAGCGTCTACATCGCGTATCTGCGCTCCCAGGAGCGGCGGCGGTTCACATACACGATGGACCGCAGGCGGGCCGAGGCCGCGGCGCAGCGGCTGCGGGAACGGCAGCCCCGGCGGCGACCGCCCGCCGAGCCGGGCACAGCGGACGACTCGGAGGACGGACCGGAAACGACCACTGACCCCGGTCTGTCCGCGCTGGCTGCCGACCGCCGTGCCCTCGTCGAGCAGACCGATCACGCGGAGTGGGTCGACCAGCAGCGCGAGCGCCGGCGCGGTCCCGCCGGCGGCGACAGCTGGGACCCCGTACCGGTACCGCTGCCGACGTACGTGACCGCCCCGGTCGCCCCCCGCGCCACGTCCGGCGTCGACTTGGGCGCGCCCGACGCGTGGAGCTCCGCACGGTCGAGCTCGGCCGAGCGCCCTGCGTCACAGGCGGGCGAGGCGGCTCCGGCGGCTTCGGCGACGGAGGACGAGCCGGGCGAGCCCGACGCGGACTCGGACGGCGCCGCGGACGCGCGCCGCGCCGCATCGGCTCGCCGCGCCCGCGAACGGGGCCGCACTCCGCTCTTCGACCAGTACGAGGACGGCGACCGCCCGCGCGCCGCCAACGAGTGACGGCGCCGCCGAAGCCCCACCCCTGACCAGCCAGGAACGGATTTCCAAGCACCCGGACGGGGATGCTAGAGTTTCCTTCGTTGCAAGGGCCTGTGGCGCAGTCCGGTAGCGCACCTCGTTCGCATCGAGGGGGCCAGGGGTTCAAATCCCCTCAGGTCCACGCAGCTCAAAGCCCCTACTGGTGATCACCGGTAGGGGCTTTGGCATGCCGTACAGCAGCGAAGGACAGCATGTCGACGTCGAAGGCAACCGGACACCTGAAATCCTCGTTAAATTCCTCGTCTTGGCCGGCCTGTTGTACCTCGTGACTCGCGTCTTCTATTGGGGTGAATGGATCCCGTTCGCCGGAGCCAGCGTCTACCTGCAATACCGTCAGCGGCAGGAATCCGATCGGCACGAGTACCACCGCAACTGACTCCAGGGAAGCGACCGGGAGGTCGTCGGCCCCGGCTGTCAGTCGTGTGCGCCCGCCAGTTCCACCGGCCTGCGGCGCAGGGCGAGCGCGGCGGGGGCGGTCGCCGAGAGTACGGCCAGGACCGCGCAGGCGGTCACCGTCGTGCCGAGTGCCGGCCAGGGGATTTCGAGGGACGTTCGCACCGACAGGATGGCCAGGGCGCTCCACATGCCCAGGAGGTTCAGCACGGTGACCAACAGGCCGAGTACTCCGCCCACCGTCACCACCAGCAGTGCCTCGGCGGCGACCATGCGCAGCACCTGCCAGGTGGTGGCGCCGGCCAGGCGTAGTACGGCCAGGTCACGGATCCGGTCGGAGGTTGCCATGACCATGGTGTTGGCCAGGGAGATGCCGGTGTAGAGCAGGGCGATGCCCAGGACCAGCAGGGAGCCGATTCGGGTCGTGCGGTTGGTCTCGGGGTAACTCGCCTGCACCCACTGGTCCTTGGTGAGGACCTTGCCGCCCGATGTGCGTACCGCCTCGCGCAGGTTCGTCGCCACCGTGGATGGGTCGGCGCCGGCCGTGAGGGCGATGTCGACTCGGTCGACGGTGGCGCCCGGGGCGTTGCGCGGCGTGACGTAGGCGCCGTTGTCACCGGTGCCGATGGCCAGTACGGCGGCGATCCGCAGGGACTTCTTCGTGCCGTCGCCCAGCCACACGTCCACACGCTGGCCCACGGTGTGTTTCTCCCACTCCTCGTTGACGACGATCGAGCCGTCGTCGAGGTCGCTCACCCTGCCGGCCGTGACCGGCAGGCGGGTGGTGTCGGCGAGGGCATCGGGGTCGGCGGCGCGGGCCTCGGACTTGATGAGGGCCACGCCCTCCTCCAGGACGTACACGGCGCTCGACGAGGTCGCGGAGACCTTGGTGCCGGGTACGTCGCGCAGCCGCGCCACCGTTGCCGGGTCGAAGCCGGTGTCGTCGGCCGGGGCGACCACGAAGTCGGCGGCCGTCTGCTCGCGGGTCTCGGTGGCCTTCGCCTCGTTCAGGGTGGCGGTGGCGCCGAGCAGGGAGCCGGCCAGCGCGACCGTGACCAGGACGGGTGCCGCGATCGCGGCGGTGCGTCGTACGCCCGCGGCCGCGTTCTCCCGTACCAACATGCCGCCGGCGCCCGGCAGTTGGGCCGGGAGCCAGGCGATCAGCCGGGTCAGCGGACGTACCAGGACTGGGGCGAGCAGTGCGACCGCGGTGATCAGCAGCATGGGGCGGCTGATGTAGGTCTTGCGGTGCAGCAGGTCGCCCGGATCGCTGAACAGGGCCAGGCCCAGGGTCACGGCGGCGGTCAGCAGCAGCGCCGCGCCGGACAGCCCGCGGCCCCACGTCATCGTCCGCGCATCCACGGACGCCTCGCGCAGCGCCTGGGTCGGTGCGGTCCTCCCGGCCCGCCAGGAAGCCGCCGCCGCCCCGCACAGCGCGACGAGCAGGCCCGTCCAGAAGGCCATGTGGTACGGCCAGGTGTGGTCGCCGATGGTGAACCAGCGCGGCGCGAGACCGCCGTCGACCACCCACTCGGCGAGCCGCGGCGCACCGTACGCACCGAGGACGCAGCCGGCGGCGGAGGCGAGTACGCCGACCACGAAGGCCTCTGCGAAGACCATGCGGCGGATCTGGCCGGGGGTCGCCCCGGCGGTGCGCAGCAGCCCGAACTCCCGGCGCCGCTGGGCGACCGCGAACGCGAAGGTCGACGCCACCACGAACACCGACACGAAGCCGGTGACGCCGCCGGCCGTGCCGAACAGGGCGTTCATCGCGGTGAGCGCCTCGCTGTCCCGGTCCGGGTCGGCGTCCGCGAGCCTGCGCTCGTCGCCGGTGAGGACGCGGATGCCGTCGCTGCCGCCCACCGCCTCGCGTACGGCGGCGGCGTCCGCGTTGTCGACGACGAGCTGGGTGCTGTGCGGCGACAGCTCGGCGGCGCGCGCGTCGGTGTAGAACACGGCGTTCTCGAAGCCGCCTGCTGCGACGGATCCTGAGACTCGTACGGTCGCGGCGACCTGCACGGTGCCGACGACCCACAGGGTGCCGCGATCGGTCCGTACGTGCTCGCCCGGCCTCGCCCAGTGGCCGCTGACGACGACCTCGTCGGGCGCCCGGGGCGGGCGTCCCGCGTCGATCTCGTACGGGGCGAACGCCGCGGTCGACCAGGGGTGGCCCACCAGGTCGGCGGGCCCGCCCCGCGCCCGTACGGCGAAGGACCGGTCCTCGACCACCGTCCCGAGGTCCTTCAGTCGCGCGACGACCTCGTCCGGAACGGCACGCGGATGCGCGAGCCGCTGCGTCTTGTCTCCGATCGCGGTGGGTACGCGCAGGGTGTCCGCGCCCTTCACGACGACCGGCGCCGCGGCGAACCGCTCGGGCGCGCGTTCGGGCGCGTCCAGTGAGGAGGCCAGGGCCAGGCCCGTCACGGTGATCAGGGCGACGCCCAACGAGAGTGCGACGAAGCTGCCGGCGAAGGTGATCCAGCGCGTGCGCAGGGTGTGCAGGGCGGTGTTCAGCACGACTCGGCCTCCCGCACCGTGCGGCCCGCCACCGGGTGCAGCCCGGTCATGTGCGCGGCGATGTCCTCGGCCGACGCCCCGGCCAGCTCGCCGTCGACCCGGCCGTCGACGAGGAGGACGACGCGGTCGGCGTACGAGGCGGCCACCGGGTCGTGCGTGACCATGATGATCGTCCGGCCCTCGCGGTCCACCATGCCGCGCAGCAGGGCGAGGACCTCGCGGCCGGTCCGCGAGTCGAGGGCACCGGTCGGCTCGTCGCCGAAGAGGACCTCGGGGCGGGTGATCAGGGCGCGGGCCAGGGCGACGCGTTGCTGCTGGCCGCCGGACAGCTCCGCAGGCCGGTGCCGCGCCCGGTCGCCGAGTCCGACCTGCCGCAGCACCTCCTGCACCTGTGCCTTCGCGGGGCGGCGGCCGGCCAGGCGCAGCGGCAGCGTCACGTTCTGCTCCGCGGTCAGGGACGGCAGCAGGTTGAACGCCTGGAAGACGAAGCCGATGCGCTCGCGGCGCAGCCGGGTCAGCTTGGTCTCGCTCAGCCCGGTCAGCTCGGTGCCGCCCACCGTGACCGAGCCCGACGTGGGCCGGTCGAGGCCCGCTGCGCACTGCAGCAGGGTCGACTTGCCCGAACCGGAGGGGCCCATGACGGCGGTGAAGGTGCCTTGGGGGAAGGAGAGCGAGACCTGGTCGAGCGCGGTCACGGTGCCCCCGCCCGACCCGTATCTCCTGCTGACGGAGCGCAACTTGATCGCGTCGATTCTCATTCCTCCACGAAACCGTCCGGTGGCACCGAGGCGCAGTGCGGCAGAACCGAGACTTGGGGTAGGGCCAGGCCTACCCCCGATCCACCCCCTGGACCGATGGCCCCGGCGAGCGCCCGGCTCCTACGGTGATCCCCATGCATCCGCTGATCCCCGCACAGCCCCGGAACGTGTGGCAGGCCATGACCAAGCCGGGCTACCTGCTGTCGGCGTGGCCGTGGCGTTCGGTCGCCTACCTGGTCACCGGTGCGGTGACCGGCGTTGCCGTCCTGGTGTTGATCGTGGCCCTGGCGGTGGCCGGCGGGGTACTCGCCCTCGTCCTGGTGGGGCTGCCGCTGCTGGTCGTCACGGTCCTGGCCGGCCTTCCGGTGGCCCGGTTGGAGCGGCGCAGGCTGCGCCTGGTCGATCTGGACCCGGTGCCCGACCAGCACCGGGAGCCTGCCGCGCCCGGCCTGCGGGCCTGGCTGACGACGCGGCTGCGGGAGCAGATGACCTGGCGGGAGCTGGGGTACGCGCTGCTGTTCGCGGGCCTGTTGTGGCCGGTCGACGCCCTCGTGATCACGGTCGCCCTGCTGTTCCCCGTGTCCATGACGGTGACTCCGCTGCTGATGGCGACGGCCGGCGACGGCAACGAGGCGAAGGTCCTCAAGCAGTGGACGGTCACCACCTGGCCGGCCGCCTTCGGCGTCGCCGTCCTCGGGCTCGTCCTGATGGGCCTGTGCGCCTATGTCCTCGGGGTCGCGGCGGGCGCGCGGGCCGCGCTGACCCGCCTGCTGATCGCCTCCCGCGAGGGCGACCTGGGCGCGAAGGTCGTCGAACTGGCGCGTTCCCGCGTCCGGTTGGTGGACGCCTTCGAGGCGGAACGGCGGCGCATCGAGCGCGATCTGCACGACGGGGCGCAACAGCGCCTGGTGGCCCTGACGATGACACTCGGCCTGGCCCGCCTGGACGCCCCGCCGGGCCCGCTCGCCGACCAGCTCGCCAAGGCGCACGACGAGGCGGGCAAAGCCCTCGGGGAGTTGCGGGAGCTCATCCATGGCATCCATCCCAAGGTCCTCGCCGACTACGGCCTCCAGGCGGCGGTCGCCGACGCCGCCGACCGCTCGGTGGTCCCCGTCGACGTGGACTTGGAACTGCCCGGACGCCTGCCCCAAGCGGTGGAGGCAGCCGCGTACTTCGTGGTGTGCGAGGCCCTGGCCAACGTCGGCAAACACAGCGGGGCGAACCGCGCGGAGGTCGGCGGCGGGCACCGTGACGGGCGGCTGTTCCTGGAGATACGGGACGACGGGCGGGGCGGCGCGAACGCCGGGAGCGGCGGCGGCAGCGGGCTGACCGGACTCGCGGACCGGGTGTCCGTACTGGATGGCAGACTTGCTCTGTCCAGCCCGCCGGGCGGACCGACCCTGTTGCGCGTGGAGATCCCTTGCGAGCTGACCGAGCTGACCGAGTTGGCCGGGTCGACCGAGCCGGCCGAGTAGGCCGCTTCGACCGACCGGCCCGATCGCTTCGCATAGTCCTGGCCGAGGACAGCGTGCTGCTGAGGGACGGGCTCATCAGTCTGCTCACCCGCTGCGGCCATGAGGTGGTGGCGGCCGTCGGCGACGCCGAGGCGCTGCTCGCCGCGGTCGCCGAGCAGGAGCAGGGCGGGCCGGACATCGTGATGACGGACGTCAGGATGCCGCCGGACTTCAAGGACGAGGGTCTGCACGCGGCAGTCCGACTGCGCGAGACGCGGCCCACGCTGCCGGTTCTGGTCCTCAGTCAGTACGTCCAGCGGACGTACGCCGCCGAACTGCTCGACTCCGGCGACGGATCGGGCGTCGGCTATCTGCTCAAGGACCGGGTCGGGCAGGTGGAGGAGTTCGTGGAGGCGCTGCAGGAGGTCGCGGCCGGCGGCACGGTCGTCGACCCCGAGGTCGTACGCCAGCTGCTGCGCCGCCGCCGCGATCCGCTGGAGCGGCTGACTCCGCGCGAGCGCGAGGTCCTGGCGCTGATCGCGGAAGGCAGGTCGAACGGCTCGATCGCCCGTGAACTGGTGGTGTCCGAGGCGGCCGTCGGCAAGCACATCAGCAGCATCTTCACCAAGCTGGACCTGCCCCCGGCGGACGAGACCCACCGCAGGGTCCTGGCCGTACTGGCCTTCCTGCGCGCCTGACACTCCCTCAAAGTCACATGTTTCACAGTGACTTCGCGAAGCACCTGCTGTTCTCGTGGAAGCGGTAGTGGCCGAACTTGGCGCAGGGTTCGTAGCCGCTGGAGGTGTAGAGGGCGATCGCCTCCGGCTGCTTCGTGCCCGTCTCCAGGACCATGCGGATGCGGCCGGCCGCGCGGGCGTCGTCCTCCAGGGCCGCGAGGACGCGGCGGGCGAGGCCGTTGCCGCGGGCTTCCTCGATCACATACATTCGCTTGATCTCCGCGTCGCCGTCCGAGTAGCCCTCGTCGTTCGCGTCCTGGCTGCGCCAGCCGCCCGTGGCCACCGGACGGTCCAGCTCGTCGTACGCGATGAGGTACAGGCCGACCGGCGGTTCGAACATCGACGGGTCGAGGAACGTGACGTCGCCCTCGTCGTCGTAGCGCGCGGCGTATTCGGCCTGGACCTGGTCGTTCAGCTTGACGGCGTCGGGGTGGTCGAAGGAGACGCGGCGTATATTCATGTCAGGTATCGTACATCTATGCGTCAGGTGGGGAGAGCGCATGAGTGAGTCACCATCGAATCAGACGGTGCAGGAGAACGACCTGCCGCGCTACCGGGTCGAGCTGGAGAGCGTCGATGAGGGGATCAGGCGCGGATGCCATGTTCACGCCGGTTCGATGGAAGAGGCCCTGCTGAAGGTCCGCGAAGGGGATCAGTGGCCGAGTAGCGGGCCCGGCAGCGACCCCAGCAGGTTTCGAGTGGTGGAGGCAAGTGAGGAGAGTGCCTCCAGTGAGGCCCGGCACCAGCGAAACGCGCGCCGACGCTACCTCAACACCATTGTGGAAACCGGCCTGACGGCGCTGGGCAAGAGCGCTCCCGATCACTCGTCGGACGAAGAGTTCTTCGACGTCCTGTGTGATTTCTTCACCCGGGCCGTCGTTCTGCCCGGCCACTTCGCCTTCCCCTCGGGGGATACGGAGGGCGACCGTCTGATGAGTACGGACGACGCGGCCGCCGTCATGGCCCAGCTCCTCACCACTCATCTCGCCCATCACGGCTTGAAGGTGACAGAAACCCTTCCGGAGCCGGAGTAGGCACCGCGTAGCGTACGTGTGCCACCTGCTGACGGGAGAGTGTTGTGCAGACAGTGACCTCTGTGAATGTGAACGGGCTTCGGGCCGCCGCCAAGAAGGGCTTTGTGGAGTGGCTCGCGAACACCTCCGCCGACGTGCTGTGTCTCCAGGAAGTGCGGGCCGAGCCGCCGCAGTTGCCCGAGGGGATTCGACAGCCCGACGGGTGGCATGTCGTGCACGCGCCCGCCGCCGCGAAGGGACGTGCGGGGGTGTCCCTCTATACGCGGCGTGAGCCGGACCGGATCCAAGTGGGCTTCGGATCCGCCGAGTTCGACGGCAGCGGGCGGTATGTGGAGGTCGATCTGCCCGGGATCACGGTCGCCTCTCTCTACCTCCCCTCCGGCGAGGTCGGGACCGAGCGGCAGGACGAGAAGATCCGGTTCATGGGGGAGTTCCTCGCCTACCTGAAGGCACTCAAGGAGCGGGCCGCCGCCGATGGGCGCGAGGTCCTGGTCTGCGGCGACTGGAACATCGCCCACCAGGAAGCCGACCTCAAGAACTGGCGCGGCAACAAGAAGAACTCCGGATTCCTGCCCGAGGAACGCGAGTGGCTCACGACGGTCTTCGGCGAGACGGAGGGCGGGTACGTCGATGTCGTACGCACCCTGCATCCGGACGTCGAAGGGCCGTACTCGTGGTGGTCCTACCGTGGGCAGGCCTTCGACCGTGACACGGGCTGGCGCATCGACCTCCACGTCGCGACGCCGGGGCTCGCGGCCAAAGCCGTGAAGGGGTACGTGGAGCGGGCGGCCACGCATGCGGAGCGGTGGTCGGACCACGCGCCGGTGACCGTCGTCTACGACCGTTAGGCCCGCCTCCCAGGTTTCCGCAGCCGCCGGTCCATCGCCATCGACAACTCCGCCTCCACCACGCTCTTCGCGAGCGGGCGCAGGCGTTGGAGGTCGGCCGGGGAGGCGCCCTGGGTGAGGATGAGGTCGGCGAACAAGTCGGCCAGGGCGTCCGCGTGTTCGCGTACGCGGTGGCCGGCCCTCAGGACGTCCGCGAGCGGGATGCCTTCGCGGACCAGGGCCGCCGAGACGTCCAGCAGGCGGCGGCTGATGTGGACGATGTCGGTGCCGTCCGTGGCGAGGTATCCGAGGTCGAGGGCGGCGGAGAGGTTCTCCGGGGTCGCCTGGTCCCCGAAGGCGTCGGCCAGTTCCTCGGGGGAGAGGCGGACGGGGACCTCCTCGGTGGGCGCGCCCAGGCCGAGCAGTTCGCCGACGTCGCGGCCGTGGTCGAAGGCCTCGGCCAGTTCGGCGATGCCGCTGAGGGTGTGGCCGCGTTCCAGGAGCGCCGAGATCGTGCGCAGCCGGGCCAGGTGGTCGTCGTCGTACCAGGCGATACGGCCCTCGCGGCGCGGCGGCGGTATCAGCTTGCGCTCGCGGTAGAAGCGAAGGGTCCGCACCGTGATACCGGCCTCCTTGGCCAGCTCCTCCATGCGGTACTCCCGCTTACCCGACTCCCGCTTACCCGGCTCCCGTTGTGCCTGCTCCCGTTTTCCCGATCCCTCAGCCACGTGAGCAGCCTATGTTGTACCGCCGGTAACTTCCTGGTCTCCGACCCCTACCCAGGAGTACGACACTCCCCTACTCTCCCCATTGCGCCAGTACTTACTGGCATGGTTGCACTGGGCCAGGACGGTACCAGGACGGGACCAGGGAGGTGTCGGGATGACCGAGCACGAGCAGGTGCGGCATGTCCGCGTGGCGGTGGTCGGGTCCGGGTTCGGCGGGCTCGGGGCCGCTGTCCGGCTGCGGCGGGAAGGGATCACCGACTTCGTCGTCCTCGAACGGGCCGGCAGCGTCGGCGGCACCTGGCGGGACAACAACTATCCCGGCTGCGCCTGCGACGTACCGTCCCACCTCTACTCGTTCTCCTTCGCCCCCAACCCCGACTGGCCGCGCACCTTCTCCGGGCAGGAGCACATCCGCGCGTACCTGGAGCATGTGACGGATGTCTTCCGGATCCGTCCCCACATCCGCTTCAACTCCGAAGTGAAGAGGATGACCTGGGACGGCGAGCGGCTGCTCTGGGAGATCGAGACCAGCAGCGGGAACCTCACCGCCGACGTCGTCGTCTCCGCCACCGGGCCGCTCTCCGAGCCCCGGATCCCGGACATCCCCGGCCTCGACACCTTCCCCGGCGCGGTCTTCCACTCGGCCCGCTGGGACCACGACTACGACCTGCGCGGCAAGCGCGTCGCGGTCGTTGGCACGGGCGCGTCCGCCATCCAGATCGTGCCCGAGATCCAGCCCGAGGTCGCCCGGCTCACCCTCTTCCAGCGCACCCCGCCCTGGGTGATGCCCCGCGTCGACCGGGCCGTCAGCGGTGTCGAGCGGTGGCTGCACCGGCAGTTGCCCTTCACCGCGCAGGCCAGGCGTGGACTCCTGTGGGGCATCCGGGAGCTGCAGGTCCAGGCGTTCACCAAGCACCCGGGCGAGCTCGGTCTGGTGGAGCAGTTGGCCAAGCGCAACATGGCTCGGGTGATCAAGGACCCGGCGCTGCGCGCGAAGCTGACTCCCGACTACCGCATCGGCTGCAAGCGGATCCTGCTGTCCAGCGACTACTACCCGGCCCTCGCCCGGCCCAATGCGGACGTCGTCGCCTCCGGCCTTGCGGAGATCCGGAACAACACCGTCATCGCCGCGGACGGCACCCGAGCCGAGGCCGACGCGATCATCTTCGGTACGGGCTTCCACGTCACCGACATGCCGATCGCCGAGCGCGTAGTGGGCGCGGAGGGCCGGACCCTCGCTGAGGCGTGGGCGACCGGCATGAAGTCGCTGCGTGGCGCGACCGCCGCCGGGTTCCCCAACTGGATGTCGGTCATCGGCCCGAACACGGGCCTCGGGAACTCCTCCATGATCCTGATGATCGAGTCCCAGCTGAACTACCTGGCCGACTACGTACGGCAGTTGGACGTCCTCGGCGGACGGGTCGCCCTCGACGCCCGCGCCGGTGCCGTGGACGCCTGGAACCACAGGGTTCAGGAGCGCATGAAGCGCACGGTGTGGAGCACCGGCGGCTGCACCAGCTGGTACCTCGACGCGAACGGCCGCAACTCGACCATCTGGCCCGGTACGACGACGGAGTTCCGCAGGGCCACGCGACGCGTCGACCTCGGGGAGTACGAAGTCCTCCGGGGACCCCGGAAACGTATCGACACCAGCCAAGTCAAGAAGAAGGTGGAGGCCGGCGCGTGAGCCGACTGACGCATGTGAAGAGCGGTCCCTACGCCCCTCCCGTCCCCGTCCGGGAGCTGACCGCGGTCTCCGCCGACGGCGCGCGACTGCACGTCGAGGTGCACGGGCCCGAAGACGCCCCCGCGGTAGTGCTCGCGCACGGCTGGACCTGCTCGACCGCCTACTGGGCGGCGCAGGTACGGGATCTCGCAGCCGACCACCGGGTCATCGCGTACGACCAGCGCGGGCACGGGCGGAGTCCCGCGAGCACGACGTGCACCTCGGACGCGCTCGCCGACGACTTGGAGGCCGTGCTCGCGGCGACCCTCGCGCCGGGCGAGAAGGCCGTGCTCGTGGGGCATTCCATGGGCGGGATGACGCTGATCGCCGCGTCCGGGCGGGCGCGCCTGAGGGAGCACGCGGCGGCCGTGTTGCTGTGCAGCACGGGCAGTTCGCGGCTGGTCGCCGAGTCGCTGGTGGTGCCGATGCGGGCCGGGCGGCTGCGTGTCTGGCTCACGCGGCGGATCCTGGGGGCGCGGGCGCCGCTCGGGCCGGTCACGCCGGTCGCCCGACGGATCCTCAAGTACGCGACGATGGGCGCCGGTTCGGCCCCGGAGATGGTCGAGGCGTGTGCGCGCATCGTGCACGCGTGTCCGCGGCAGGTGCGGTACGCCTGGTCGCACGTACTGGACGCACTCGAACTCGACCACGCCGTCCGGGAGTTGACCGTGCCCACGGCCGTGGTCGTGGGCGCGGCCGACCGGATGACACCCCCGGTCCATGCGCGCGGCCTGGTCGCCGCGCTGCCCGAATGCGTCGGCATCACCGAGCTGCCGGGCGTGGGTCACATGACCCCGGTCGAGGCGCCCGAGCTGGTCACCGCGCGGATCCGGGAACTCGTGTCCACCTATCTGCGGGTCGGGTTGAAGGAGGGCGCATGAGCGGAAGGCGCATGAGCGGAGGGCGCATGAGCGGAGGGGGCATTGGCGGCGGGCGCATGAGCAGGCTCAGCCTGGAGGGACAGGTCGCCGTCGTCACGGGAGCGGCGCGGGGCGTCGGTGAACTGCTCGCCCGCAAGCTCTCCGCGCGCGGGGCGAGGGTCGCGCTGGTCGGTCTGGAGCCGGACGCGCTGAAGGGGGTCGCCGAGCGGCTGCACACCGAGGGCGGCCACTGGTACGCGGACGTCACCGACCACGAGGCGATGGTCCGGGTCGCGGCCGAGGTCGAGGAGCGGTTCGGGAAGGTCGACATCGTCGTCGCCAACGCGGGCGTCGCGAACAGCGGGCCCTTCGTGGACTCCGACCCCGAGACCTGGCGGCGCGTCATCGAGGTCAACCTCATCGGCTCGGCGGTGACGGGACGCGCCTTCCTGCCCGCCCTGTTGGCGAGCCGCGGCTATCTGCTGCAGATCGCCTCGCTCGCCGCGATCACGCCCGCGCCGATGATGACGGCGTACTGCGCGTCCAAGGCGGGCGTGGAGGCGTACGCGCACTGCCTGCGTGCCGAGGTCGGCCACAAGGGCGTACGCGTCGGGGTCGGTTATCTGTCGTGGACCGACACCGACATGGTGCGCGGGGCCGATCAGGACGACGTCATGCGGGAGTTGCGGCAGCGGCTGCCGTGGCCGGCCGGCAAGACGTATCCGCTGGGGCCGGCCGTCGACCGGATCGTGGCCGGGATCGAGCGGCGGTCGAGTCATGTGTACGGGCAGTGGTGGCTGCGCGGCACGCAGGGCGTACGCGGGTATCTGCCGGGGATCATCGGGACGGTGGGGCGACGGGAGATGAGGCGGTTCGAACCGCGCTTCGGCGAGGTTCGCACAGGGCTTGTCGGCGCGGGTGGCGCGGCTGACCAAGAGGCACGCGACACAGCGCGTAACTGACCGTAACTAACCGAAATGCGCGCTTTGTCGGGCCATGTAAATCTGGTCGAGGCCCCAATCCCTCACCCACAACGGGAGTGAATCTCATGGGCATGCAGGACCAGTTCAAGGACAAGGCCGAGAAGCTTCAGCAGAACGCGAAGAACAAGGCCGGCAAGGGCCGGGACGAGAGCGAGCGCAGCCGGCGGACCCCGGAGGAGCGCGAGCGGGCCCAGCGCGAGGAGGCCCAGCGCCGTCGGCAGGAGCATGACCCGGCGCGCAGGTCCGAGCGGGAGGATCAGGACCGCCTCGATCAGGACTACGACATCTGATCGCAGGACTATGACGTCTGATCGCTGACCATGACGACGTCTGATCGCTGACCGGCCTGATCGGTAAGGGGTGCCCTCAATGGGAGGGCGCCCCTTACGCGTTGTCGGCTCTGGGAGGCAGTTTGGGGCGCGTCCTGTCCGGAACGTAGTGGTAGTCCGGGGGAGTTGCCGCCGGATGGTCGGTCAGGAGTTTCAGGGCAAGGTGCACCGCGTCGGCCAACTGCGCGTGACGGCCCTCCGCCCAGTCCAGCGGGGTGCGCAGGACGGGCAGGTCCGGGCTGACGCCGTGGTTCTCGACGGACCAGCCGTACGCGTCGAACCAGGCGGCGTTCATCGGAACCGTGATGATCGTGCCGTCGCCGAGACGGTGCCGCCCGGTCATGCCGACCACGCCGCCCCAGGTGCGCTGCCCCACCACCGGGCCGAGCTTCAGCAGTTTGAAGGCGGCCGTGATCATGTCGCCGTCCGAGGACGTCATTTCGTCGGCGAGGGCGACGACGGGACCGCGCGGGGCGTTGGAGGCGTACGACACCGGCTGGGCGTTGCGCGTCAGGTCCCAGCCCAGGATCGTACGGGTGAGCTTCTCGACGACCAGCTCGCTGATGTGGCCGCCGGCGTTGCCGCGCACGTCGACGATCAGGGCGGGCCGCGACATCTCCATGCGCAGGTCGCGGTTGAACTGGGCCCAGCCCGAGCCGCCCATGTCCGGGATGTGCAGATACCCGCACTTGCCGTGGCTCAACTCCCTTACCACTTCACGGCGTTTGGCCACCCAGTCCTGGTAGCGGAGGGGGCGTTCGTCGATGAGGGGGACGACCGCGACCCGGCGCGCATGACCCTCGCTGTCCGCCATCGTGAACGTCAGCTCCACCGTCGTACCGCCCGCGCCCGCGAGCAGCGGATACGGGCCGGTGACCGGGTCGACCGGCCGCCCGTCGACATGGGTGAGCACCGCGCCCTCGCGGATGCCCGTACCGGCCAGCGGTGAACGCGCCTTGGAGTCGGACGACTCGCCGGGGAGGATGCGCCTGACCGCCCAACTCCCCTCCCTGTGTGCGAAGTTGGCGCCCAGCAGGCCTTGCGCGCGCTGGTAGTGCGGCGGCCCCTCGTTGCGGCGCGCGGGGGAGACGTACGCATGGGAAGTGCCCAGCTCGCCCAGGACCTCGCGCAGCAGGTCCGTGAACTCGTCGGGGGACGCGACCCGTTCGACCAGCGGCCGGTACTGGTCGAGCACCGCGTCCCAGTCGATGCCGCACATCTTCGGATCCCAGAAGTACGCGCGGATGAGCCGCCCCGCCTCCGCGTAGGACTGCCGCCACTCGGCGGCCGGGTCGACGTTGTGCAGGATGCGGCGCGAGTCGATCCACACGGTCGTGTCTAGGTCGCCGGACTCGGTGGAGGGAACGGCCCGCAGGTCACCCTCGTCGACCACGACGAGCCGCGAGCCGTCGCCGCTGACCGCGAACCAGTCGAGATGGTCGACGAGTTCGGACTTCTTCGCCTTGGTGATGTTGAAGTACTCCAGCGTGGGCCGCCCGGAGGTGTCGTCCGGGTTGACGAAGGTCTCGCCGAGCGCCCCGGAGATCGGCCAGCGCAGCCAGACCAGGCCGCCGCCCGCGACCGGGTACAGCGCCGAGTACTTGGAGGCGGGGACCGGGAACGGCGTGACCCTGTTCGCCAGGCCCTCGATTTCGACGGTCACCGTCCCGTCGCCCGCGTCCTCCTCCACCAGGTCCAGGCCTCCCGCTGCCGGGCGCCCCTCGGGGGTGAGTGCGAAGGGAGAGGGCGTCGCGGAGGACAGGGGGACGAGGTACGGGCGGCAGCCCAGCGGGAAGGACAGGTCGCCGGTGTGCACGTCGTACACCGGGTCGAAGCCGCGCCAGGACAGGAACGCCAGGAAGCGGCCGTCCCGCGTGAACACCGGGTTCTCGTCCTCGAAGCGGCCGTTGGTGACGTCGACGATCGTGTGCGCCACCGGACCTACGGCTCCCGGACCTCCGGGGCTCGGACCTCCGGCGCTCGGCCCTTCGATCCGTGCGATCTTGATCTGCCGCAGGGAGCGGCCGATGCCCGGGTGGGACCAGGTCAGCCAGGCGCCGTCGGGGGAGAAGGCGAGGTCCCGGACCGGCCCGTTGATGGACTGGATCAGCTCGGTGACCTCGCCGCCCGCCTCTGCCGTGCCGGACTCCTCCGTCACGTCGATGAGCAGCAGACGGCCGTCGTTCGAGGCGATCGCGAGCCGTTCGCCCTGCGGGTCCGAGGCGAGTTCCAGTACGCGGCCCAGCCGGCCGGAGGCCAGCCGGCGCGGTTCGCTGACGCCGGTCGCACGCGGCAGGTACGCGATCTCGACGGCGTCCTCGCCCTCCGCGTCCGTCACGTACGCGATCCGCCCGCTCGAGCCGAGCATCTCCGGAAGCCGTACGCGTACGCCCGGGGTGTCCGCGATGGCCCGCGCGGGCCCGTCGCGGTGCGTGAGCCAGTACAGGCTGCCGCGTACGACGACGGCGCTGGCCCGGCCCGTCTCGTCCACGGAGATCCCGTCGACGTGCTGTCCTGCCGCCACCTGGTACGGACGGCGTCCGGCGCGCGGCCCGCCGAGGCGCACGTCGAGTCGGCGCGGCAGTGAGTCGGCGGACAGGTCGTCGACGATCCACAGGTCGCCCGCGCACTGGTAGACGACCCGGGTGCCGTCGGAGGAGGCGTGCCGGGCGTAGAAGGCGTCGTGGTCGGTGTGGCGGCGCAGGCCGGAGCCGTCGTGCAGGCACGAGTAGAGGTTGCCGACGCCTTCGTGGTCGGAGAGGAAGGCGATCCGGTCGCCGACGAACATCGGCGCGTCCAGATGTCCGTCGAGGTCTTCGAGGATCCGTTGCCCGTGCAGCCAGAGCCGTCCGGTGCCGCCGCCCCGGTAGCGCTTCCAGGCCGCTGGTTCGTGCGGGGCCGTCCCCGTGAGCAGCAGCGTCTTGCGCTCCCCGTCGCAGTCGGCGACCGCGATGTGGGAGACCGGGCCCCAGGGCAGCTTGCCGCCGGGGTCGCCGTCGACCGGAACGCTGTAGGCCCAGGCGAAGTGCGCGAAGGGCTCGCCGTGCGAGGCGACGGCGAGGATGTCGCCGTCGGGTGTCCAGCCGCAGACCCTGGTGTCGGGGCTGCCCCAGTACGTGAGCCGTCTGGCGGGCCCGCCGTCCACCGGGGCGAGATGGATCTCCGGGTCGAGGCTGCGCCAGGTCGTGTACGCGATGTGCCGGCCGTCGGGCGAGAAGCGCGGGTGGCCGACCTTCGTACGGTCGACGGTGAGCCGCCAGGCCCTGCCCGGGCGGTCGAGGGGGGCCACCCAGAGGTCGTCCTCGACCACGAAGCACAGTCGCTGGCCGCTCAGGTGGGGGAAGCGGAGGTAGCCGGGGGCGGTCGGGTTCTCTTGCTTGTCGCTCACCTACCCATGCTTGGCCTGGGGAGGGGGCGCGGCAACTTGTGGCGGCTGCTTCCGGCGGGTGGG
>NZ_JAAKZY010000123.1 GCF_011045015.1 Streptomyces scabichelini
GGGGGCTGCGCCCCCAGGCCCCCCTTTAGAGGTTGTCGTTCGGCTGCCGGTCCGTTGTGGCTGGGCGCGCAGTTCCCCGCGCCCCTGACGGGGCGGAGTGGTTAAGGATCTCCCGTCGCGGGCAGCCTCTCTCGATTCGTGTTTCCGATGGCCCTGACGTAGACTGACTCGTCGGCTCTTGTGTACCCGCATGTCTGCATGCGGTTGTGTGGAGCCGATCAAGGTAGTCGATTCGAAGGGCGAAGCGTGGCCAAGAAGCAAGGTGCCATCGAGATCGAAGGCACTGTCGTCGAGTCTCTCCCGAACGCCATGTTCAAGGTGGAGCTCCAGAACGGCCACCAGGTCCTGGCACACATCAGCGGCAAGATGCGTATGCACTACATCCGCATCCTCCCTGACGACCGGGTCGTGGTGGAGCTGTCTCCGTACGACCTGACGCGTGGCCGGATCGTCTACCGGTACAAGTAGATCTTGCCTGTGCCCCGCTCCCGCGGGGTGGTGGCACTGACCCGGAGAACCTCACCCAATGAAGGTCAAGCCGAGCGTCAAGAAGATCTGCGACAAGTGCAGGGTGATCCGCCGTCACGGTCGGGTCATGGTCATCTGCGAAAACCCGCGCCACAAGCAGCGCCAGGGCTGACGCACGACCAACCTTCTGCATCCGCAGATACTTCGCGCGACGCAAGCAGTACATGTTCATACGCAGGGCCCGGATCCCACGTTCAGCTCGGATCCGATACCCCCGGTCGGAGGCCGGGGACCCGGTTCGTACCGAATCCTGGCAAGCCCAGGAGGACGGCGGGCGGGAGCCGGCTCTGCGGAAGACCTCCGAACGACAACTGGAGCCATTGAATGGCACGCGTTTCCGGTGTTGACATCCCGCGCGAAAAGCGCGTGGAGGTTGCCCTCACCTACGTGTTCGGCATCGGCCGGACCCTCTCGCAGAAGACGCTGGCCGAGACCGGCGTCAACCCGAACACCCGCGTTCGTGACCTCTCCGAGGAGGAGCTGGTCAAGATCCGCGAGTACGTGGACAACAACTTCAAGACCGAGGGTGACCTCCGTCGTGAGGTTCAGGCCGACATCCGCCGCAAGGTCGAGATCGGCTGCTACCAGGGTCTGCGTCACCGTCGTGGCCTGCCCGTCCACGGTCAGCGCACCAGCACCAACGCTCGTACCCGCAAGGGTCCGCGTCGCGCCATCGCCGGCAAGAAGAAGCCGGGCAAGAAGTAGTCCTCAGCGGACAACGCTTCATCAGCGGTCTTCGCTGTAGGACCGACCACCTCCCCGTAGGAGTAATAGATGCCCCCCAAGGGTCGTCAGGGCGCTGCCAAGAAGGTGCGCCGCAAGGAAAAGAAGAACGTCGCTCACGGCCACGCGCACATCAAGAGCACGTTCAACAACACCATCGTTTCGATCACGGACCCGACCGGCAACGTGATCTCCTGGGCCTCCGCCGGCCACGTCGGCTTCAAGGGCTCGCGCAAGTCCACTCCCTTCGCCGCGCAGATGGCCGCCGAGTCGGCCGCCCGCCGCGCGCAGGAGCACGGCATGCGCAAGGTGGATGTGTTCGTCAAGGGCCCGGGTTCGGGTCGTGAGACCGCCATCCGTTCGCTTCAGGCGACCGGTCTCGAGGTCGGCTCCATCCAGGACGTCACGCCCACCCCGCACAACGGCTGCCGTCCGCCCAAGCGTCGTCGCGTCTGACCGTCGGGTCTGACGTGCGGCCGCTTGTCGGTTGAGGATTTCGGGCGGTACGGCTCTGTAAAGGGGCCGTATCGCCCGTACCCTTGCAGTACCCGCCCTGTCAGAAGGGCGGTTCCGTCGGACGTCAAATAGCGGGCGTCCACGAATGAAGGATCTGATCCACACATGCTGATCGCTCAGCGTCCCTCGTTGACCGAAGAGGTCGTCGACGAGTTCCGCTCCCGGTTCGTGATCGAGCCGCTGGAGCCGGGCTTCGGTTACACCCTCGGCAACTCCCTGCGTCGTACTCTCCTGTCGTCGATTCCCGGTGCGGCTGTCACCAGCATCCGCATCGACGGCGTTCTGCACGAGTTCACCACCGTGCCGGGCGTCAAGGAGGACGTCACCGACCTGATCCTCAACATCAAGCAGCTGGTGGTTTCCAGCGAGCACGACGAGCCCGTCGTGATGTACCTGCGCAAGCAGGGCCCGGGTCTGGTCACCGCCGCCGACATCGCGCCGCCGGCCGGTGTCGAGGTGCACAACCCGGATCTGGTTCTTGCCACGCTCAACGGCAAGGGCAAGCTGGAGATGGAGCTGACCGTGGAGCGCGGTCGCGGTTACGTCTCCGCCGTGCAGAACAAGCAGGTCGGTCAGGAGATCGGGCGTATCCCGGTCGACTCGATCTACTCGCCGGTGCTGAAGGTCACGTACAAGGTCGAGGCCACGCGTGTCGAGCAGCGCACCGACTTCGACAAGCTGATCGTCGACGTCGAGACCAAGCAGGCGATGCGTCCGCGTGACGCGATGGCTTCCGCCGGTAAGACGCTGGTCGAGCTGTTCGGTCTGGCCCGCGAGCTCAACATCGACGCCGAGGGCATCGACATGGGTCCGTCGCCGACGGACGCCGCCCTCGCCGCCGATCTGGCGCTGCCGATCGAGG
Source organism: Streptomyces scabichelini (assembly GCF_011045015.1). GTDB lineage: Bacteria > Actinomycetota > Actinomycetes > Streptomycetales > Streptomycetaceae > Streptomyces > Streptomyces scabichelini. The sequence goes on from NZ_JAAKZY010000123.1 coordinate 2,630, forward strand.
AGCTCGAGCTCACCGTTCGGTCGTACAACTGCCTCAAGCGTGAGGGCATCCACAGCGTGGGTGAGCTGGTTGCGCGTTCTGAGGCGGACCTGCTGGACATTCGTAACTTCGGTGCGAAGTCCATTGACGAGGTCAAGGCGAAGCTGGCCGGGATGGGCCTGGCCCTGAAGGACAGCCCGCCTGGATTCGACCCGACCGCTGCCGCCGACGCCTTTGGCGCGGACGACGACGCGGACGCCGGTTTCGTCGAGACCGAGCAGTACTAAGAGCTCGGGCAAGACGGCCGATTTTTGGCTGCCGGTCGGCTGTGGCTGATCGCGCAGTTCCCCGCGCCCCTTACGGGGCGCGGGGTCTCCGACAGGCGACCGCCTGCTCGGATACTGACCCCGGTACCTGGTACGGCCGGGGCAGACACCTAGGAGAAGAACCATGCCGAAGCCCGCCAAGGGTGCCCGTCTGGGCGGCAGTGCCGCGCACGAGAAGCTGCTCCTCGCGAACCTCGCGAAGGCGCTCTTCGAGCACGGCCGTATCACCACCACCGAGGCGAAGGCCCGTCGGCTGCGGCCGTACGCCGAGCGTCTGGTCACCAAGGCGAAGAAGGGCGACCTTCACAACCGCCGTCAGGTGCTCCAGGTCATCACGGACAAGAGCATCGTGCACACGCTCTTCACCGAGATCGGCCCGCGGTACGAGAACCGGCCGGGTGGCTACACCCGGATCACCAAGATCGGTAACCGTCGGGGCGACAACGCGCCCATGGCTGTCATCGAGCTGGTGGAGGCGCTGACCGTGGCCCAGGAGGCCACCGGTGAGGCCGAGGCGGCGACCAAGCGTGCCGTCAAGGAGGACGCCTTCAAGAAGGAGGACGTTCTCAAGAAGGACGAGGCCGCTGAGGCCGAGGGCGAAGAGGTCGTCGAGGACGCGAAGCCGGCTGCTGCCGAGGGCGACGAGTCCAAGGACGCCTGAGGTTTCACCTCGCGTCGAGCGGGTCCGCCCCTCCGGGGGCGGGCCCGTTTTCGTGTTCCTGAAAGGATCCAGGTGTGAGTGACGAGGCAGAGCCCGGGTTCGTACGGGTGCGGCTTGATCTTTCGTATGACGGGAGCGCGTTCTCCGGGTGGGCCAAGCAGGCCGGAGGGCGGCGGACCGTGCAGGGGGAGATCGAGGATGCGCTGCGTACGGTGACGCGGTCGCGGGAGACGACGTACGAGCTGACGGTGGCCGGGCGGACCGATGCCGGAGTGCATGCCCGGGGGCAGGTGGCGCACGTCGATCTGCCCGAGGGGCTGTGGGCCGAGCATCGGGAGAAGCTGCTCAAGCGGCTGGCCGGGCGGTTGCCGAAGGATGTGCGGGTGTGGTCCGTGAGGGAGGCCCCGAGCGGCTTCAACGCCCGTTTCTCGGCGGTCTGGCGGCGGTACGCCTATCGCGTCACCGACAACCCCGGTGGCGTCGACCCGCTGCTGCGCAGCCACGTCCTCTGGCACGACTGGCCGCTCGATGTCGACGCCATGAACGAGGCGGCGCTGCCGTTGCTCGGGGAGCACGACTTCGCCGCGTACTGCAAGAAGCGGGACGGGGCAACGACCATTCGTACGTTGCAGGAGCTGAGCCTTGCGCGGGGAGCGGACGGGGTCATCACGGCCACCGTGCGTGCGGACGCCTTCTGCCACAACATGGTGCGGTCCCTCATCGGGGCGCTGCTGTTCGTGGGGGACGGGCATCGCGCTCCCGACTGGCCCGGGAAGGTGCTCGCCGCCGGTGTGCGGGACTCCGCCGTGCATGTCGTACGGCCGCACGGGCTGACCCTTGAGGAGGTCGGATACCCGGCGGACGAGCTGCTGGCCGCGCGGAACAAGGAGGCGCGGAACCGGCGGTCGTTGCCGGGGGTGGGGTGCTGCTGAGGGTGGCGAAGTCGCCTCTTATGCCCCGTGCTACGGATGATGAAACCCCTGCGTAACAGCTGTGTTCGGCCGTAACTGCTGAAACTCGGATATGATTCCGCTGCTCGGTCTTGGGTTCGATTAGGTTTCGGCCGGGCTTGGGTGGGGGTAGCGGGCCGGTTCGGCCTCGGGGGTTGTGCATGAGTGCAGTGGGGACTGCTCGTGTTCCGCAGAACCGACGTCGCAGGCGGGCGCCGCAGCGTCATGGGCTGCTGCCGCAGCCGCCGGACGACGCGGAGAAGTACTCGTACGCGCGCCGGTACCTGTGGGTGCTCACGATCGGTTCGCTGATCAGCTTCGCGTGCCTTGCGATGAGCCAGTTTCTGTTCACGGCGTCGAGCCCCTGGTTCTGGCTGACGCTGCCGCTGCTCGCGTTCGTCATCGTGGACTACCTGATCTCGCTGTACCTCGACGGGCTCAGCAAGGACTTCGACCTCAAGGGTCACAAACGCCTCGTGCGCAAGTGGCAGCCCGCCGTGTACCCGAGCGTGGACATCTTCCTGCCGGTGTGCGGTGAGCCGCTGGAAGTGCTCCACAACACCTGGGTCCATGTGAACCGGCTCGCCAGCAGCTACCAGGGCGTCGTGAAGACGTACGTCCTCGACGACGCCGACGAGGACGAGGTCGGGGCCATGGCCGCCGACTTCGGGTTCCACTACGTGGTGCGGCCCAACCGCGGCTGGTTCAAGAAGGCCGGCAACCTCAACCACGCCTTCGAGAAGACCGACGGCGACCACATCCTCATCCTCGACGCCGACTTCGCGCCGCGCGCCGATCTGCTCGACGAACTGCTGCCGTACATGGACGACGACCCGGACATCGGCATCGTGCAGTCGCCGCAGTTCTTCCGCATCGTCGACGCGCAGAACTGGATCGAGCGCGGGGCGGGGGCCGTGCAGGAGCAGTTCTACCGGTCCGTGCAGACCTCCAGGGAGGGCAAGGACGGGTCCATCTGCGTGGGCTCGTGCGCGGTCTACCGGCGCTCGGCCCTGGCTCAGATCGGCGGCATCACGCTGATCGAGCACTCCGAGGACATGTACACCGGCTTCGACCTGCGGGCCCTCGGCTGGAAGCTGCGCTATGTGCCCGTCGCGCTGTCCGCCGGCGTTTGCCCGGACACGGCCGGCGCCTTCCACAACCAGCAGTACCGCTGGTGCATGGGCTCGCTGGAGCTGCTCACCAGCAGGCGGTTCTGGGAGATGGACCTGAAGTTCCAGACGCGGCTGTGCTACGTCTCCGGCTTCCTCTACTACCTGCAGACCGCGCTCGCCACGTTCATCGTGCCGGTCATCCCGCTCACGCTGATGATCCTGCGCCCCGATCTGCTGCGTGCCGAGGCCGCGATGTGGGTGCTGCCGAGTGTCGCGTACGTGACGCTGGTGCTGCCGTTCTGGCACCGGGCGCCGTACCGGCTCGAGGCCTGGTCCGTCCGCCTCATGTACGGGTGGTCGCACGTGTTCGCCGTCTGGGACGTGCTGCGGGGCCGCCCGATGGGCTGGAAGCCCACCGGCTCACAGGGAGCCAAGAAGAACGGCATGCGCCGCTACTGGAACTGCATGATCTTCTGGACCGGCGGCACCGCCGCGGTCTGGATCGTCGTGGCCGCCTGGCGCATGCTCACCCTCTATCCACCGGACTTCGCGCTGATGATGTCGGCCGGGCTGTTCTACGCGATGGTCGTCGGTCGCGTCCTCGTACAGCCGCGTGCCCAGCAAGCGCAGGAAGCGACCGCATGACTTTCTCCGTACGCCCCGTGCGGGCACTTCGGCCCGTGCGGGCGCTTGCCGCCGTACTGCTCGCCGGTGCGCTGCTCGCCGGATGCAGCACCTTCTCCGAGGAGGGCCGCGAACAGTACGAGCGAGGCCAGGGCGGGCAGCCGAGCGCCGACGCCACCGGTGAGGCCACCGAGTCGGCGAAGCCGGAGCCCCCGTACGACGTCCGGCCGCTGCTGGAGCCGGAGAAGGACTATCTGGGGGTGGCCGCCGACGGTGCCCCCGCCAAGATGAAGACCATCGAGGACTTCGCCGAGAAGGCGGGCAAGAAGCCCAACCTCATCGAGTTCTACTCGGCCTGGGGCGACCAGTACGAGCAGAAGCTGGTGCAGAACTCCTGGGACTACGGCGCGGTGTCCTTCATCGCCTGGGAGCCCTTCGAGACGAGCCTGAAGGACATCGCCGCGGGCAAGGAAGACGCGTACATCCGCGAGTACGCGCGCTCCGTCAAGGAGCTCAACCTGCCCGTCGCGATCAGCTGGGCGCACGAGATGAACGGCTTCTGGTACCCGTGGGGCACGAAGAAGGCCACGGCGGCGCAGTTCACCTCCGCCTACAAGCACATCCACGACATCTTCGACGACGAGGGCGCGACGCAGGTCATCTGGGTGTGGAGCCCGAACGTGACCCACCCGATGCCGAAGGTGAAGCTGGAGCCGTACTGGCCGGGCGACGAGTACGTCGACTGGGTCGGCGTCGTCGGCTATTACGCGGACACGGGTCCCTCGACGTACCAGGCGCTGTACGGGCCGACGATGAGTCAGATCCGTACCTTCACGAAGAAACCGTTCATCATCGCGGAGACCGCGGCGCAGGCCGGGGAGCGCAAGCCCGCCGACATCAAGGACCTGTTCCAGGGCACGGCGAAGCGCGAGGACGTCATCGGGTTCGTCTGGTTCAACTTCGACAAGGAGACCGACTGGCGCATCAACAGCGGTCCGCTGTCGCAGAAGACCTTCCGGGAGCAGGCCGAGAACCCGAGCTTCGGATTCGATGTGACGAAGCCATGACGGACAGACGCACACCCACCTGGGCTGAAGGATCGGAGCTGCACGAGGGGGAGTACGAGCACTCGTACACGTACGGGCAGGGGAACCAGCAGCAGTACGGGAACGGGAATCCGCAGCAGTACGGGAACGGCAACCAGCAGCAGTACGCGAACGGCAACGGGAACCAGCAGCAGTACGGGCATGGGCAGGCGGACCAGCAGCGGCAGCACGCGAGCGACAGCCTGCGGCAGTACGTGCAGAGCGCTCCCCGTGTGTACCCGACGTATCCCGTGTACGAGGACGAGCCCGGGGCCTACCCGGGACAGGGGCGGCCGACCGACACCGGCGGCTGGCGGTTCGACGGCCGGACCTCCGCGTACCTGGACCAGCAGACGTACGAGATCTACGCGCCCTACGACCCGTACGCCTCGTACGTCGCCACCGAGCCGGAGCCCGTCGCGCCGGAGCCGGAGAAGCCGGGCTACACCCTGCCGCCCGTCCCGGAGTCCGCCTGGTCGCTGGACACCCGGCGCAGCCGGCTGCTCGGCCGCTGGGTGCTGCTCTGCGTCCTGCTGGTCCAGGCAGGGCTCTCGCTGCGGCTGCGCGGCACCGCCTTCCAGGACGAGGCGCTCTACATCGCCGCGGGCCACTACGAGGTCGCCAACATCCTGCACGGCACGCCGGTGCCGGGCGACTTCGAGGGCTACTTCTCGGGCTACCCGAAGCTGTACCCGGTGCTCGCCGCGGTGGTCGACAGCTACGCCGGGCTCGCCGGGGTGCGCATCGTCAGCCTGCTGTTCATGCTCAGCGCGACCGGCCTGCTGTACGCGACGACCCGCCGGATGTTCAACGTCCGGGCGGCGCTGGGCGCGGCGGCCCTCTTCTCGGTCATCCAGTCCACGGTGTTCCTCGGCAACTTCGCCACCTTCGACGCGGCGGCGATCTTCCTGCTGGCCCTGGCGATGTGGATCGTCGTACGGACCGGCCGGGCCAACATCATGGCGGTGGTGCTCGCGGCACCCCCGGCCTTCCTGGCCTTCGGCACCAAATACGCGTCGGGCCTGTACCTGCCGACCCTCGTGGTCCTCGCGATGCTGACCGCGTACCGGCACCGCTGGGCGCTCGCGCTCGCCCGCGGTGTGCTGCTCGGCGTGGCGATGGTCGGCATGCTGGGCGTCGCCGCCGTTCTCACCGGGTCGCTCGGCGGTATCAGCCAGACGACCACCGACCGCCCCAAGGGCACCGACACCGCGCAAACGATCCTGCAGCACAGCGCGGAGTGGGGCGGCCTGATGTTCCTCGCGGCGCTCGGCGGCTCCATCGCCTACGCGATCCGCCCGAACATGGGCGAGATGCCGTGGGTCGACCGGCAGGGCCCCGGGCGGATGCGGCGCATCTCGCTCGGAGTCCTGCTGACCGGCACCGCACTGCTCGCCCCGGCCTACCAGATCAACCTCCAGACCGAGATCTCGCTCTTCAAGCACGTGGGCTTCGGTCTGCTCTTCGCCGGGCCGATGGCGGGACTCGGCATGTCACGGCTCGTCGGACCGCACTTCCGGCACCCGCAGCTGGGGATCATGCTGTACGTCCTGACGCTGGTGTTCGGCATGGTCCAGTCGCAGTACGCGTACAGCTTCCCGGACTCCCGCGAGATGACGGCCGTCCTGCGCACCCTGGTCGACCGCAAGGGCAGCTACCTCGCCGAGGAGCACGAGGTACCGGCGTACTACCTGCGGGACGTGACCCACTACGAACAGTGGCAGAGCACGTTCGGCATGGACTACAAGGACAAGAAGGGCAAGCAGTACTCCGGCCCCGACGCCTACCGTGCCGCTGTCCGGGACGCGAAGTTCGACGTCATCGTGTTGCGCGGAACGATCACACCCGAGGTCGACCAGGCCGTGATGGAAGCGCTGCGCGGCAATCCCCACTATCGCCTGGCGGCCGTGGCGCCCTTCACGGCCAGCAGAGGCCCCGGCGAGTTCCGGATTTGGGTGAAGCGATGAGTCCTCATACCTCCGCTCCCTACGGCGGCGGGTATCCCGACGCGTCGGGCGGCCACGATCCGTACGCGGGTCAGGGCGCCTACACCGGACAGGGGGCCTACGCGGGCCAAGGCGGAAACGGCGGTAACGGAGGCAACGGCGGTCAGGGCGCGTACGGTCAGGGCACGTACGCCGCTCCCGGTGCCTATGCCGGTCCTGGCGCCTATGCCGATCCCGGGGCGTACAACGGCGCCGAGCAGTACGTCGGCCCCGGGCAGTACGCCGATCCCGCTCAGTACGCCAATCCCGGCCAGTACGCCGACCCCGGTCAGTACACCGACACCGGTTACGCCGACCCTGGCGCGTACCCCCGTCAGGACCCGTACGCCGCCGAGCCCGTCGCCCCGTCGCCTGCGGCGGAGACGGCCGGCGCGGAGACGCACGGCAAGGACGGCAGGGACGCAGCCGGGCAGGACGGGACCGGGCCGGAGGGAGCCGACGGCGACGGCGCGGACAGCCCGAAGGGCGGCCGTCTCGTCGGCGTGCTGACCTTCCTGCTGCCCACGGCGCTCGCCTTCGCCATGATCCTGCGCGGGATCGGGGAACGGCAGCTGTGGCGGGACGAGCACGCCACCTGGTGGGCGGCCCAGCTGTCGTTCCACGACCTGAGCATGCTGATCCGCTCCATCGACGTGGTGTTCACGCCGTACTACGTGTTCATGCACCTGTGGATCATGGTCGCCGGGGACTCCGAGACCGCGATGCGTATACCCGGCGCGGTGGTCATGGCGGCGTCAGCCGGTCTGCTCGCCCTGCTCGGGCGGCAGCTGTTCACCACGCAGGCGGGGGTCCTGGCGGGACTCGCCCTCGCCGTCGTGCCGATCACCACACGGTACGGACAGGAGATCCGGCCGTACGCCTTCGCGGTGGCCGCGGTGCTGCTGTCGACGCTGCTGCTGGCCCGGGCGCTGGACAAGCCGTCGTTCAAGGTGTGGGTCGCCTACACGCTGTCGGTGCCGCTGATCGGCTGGAGCCATCTGGCCTCGCTCGCGGTACTCGGCGCGCATCTGATGATGATCCTCTACAAGCGGCGTGCCGGCGACAAGATCGTGGGCTGGGCCTATGCGGCCGCCTGCACGCTGGGCATGTGCTTCGTCATCCCGATGGCCGTCTCCGGCTCCGGGCAGAGCGGGCAGATCGCCTGGAACAACCCGACCTTCAAGAACCTGGTCGAGTTCCCCAGGGACCTCTTCGGTTCCTGGGAAGTGGCCGTTCCGGTGATGGGGCTCGGCGCGCTCGGGCTGGTCTTCGCGGGCCGGTGGGCTCTTCCGCTGGCCATGTGGATCGTGCTGCCGCCCGTGGTGACGTACCTCACCGCCGAGCAGCTGCACCTCTTCCTGGCGCGCTATCTGCTGTTCACGGCGCCCGCATGGGTACTGCTCGCGGCCGTGGCCGTGAGCCGGCTCGCCGGTCCGGTGGCCGGGGCGAAGGCCGGTTCGGGGGCGGCGGCACGGCGAGGCCTCGGCTGGGTTCTCGTGGCGGCCACGGTCGCCGGGATCGGCTTCCAGTCGCTGCCCGCCATCCGCGAGACCCGCCAGAACCCCTGGGGCGAGCCGGACTACCGCGGGGCCGCGCGGATCATCGAGGCGGAGCAGCGCAAGGGCGACGGCATCGCCTTCAGCGGTGTCATGGCCGAACGCCGGGCCATGGACTACGAACTGCGCGACGACGCCGGCCGTCCGCGCGACTCCCTGATGTACCGCACTCCGCAGGACATGGGCTCGTTCGGCGCGCTCGAATGCCCGGATGCCGTGAAGTGTCTGGCCAAGGCCGACCGACTCTGGGTCGTGTCGACGACGCTCGACGGAAAGCCGTACAGCGGCATGCCGCCGGAGACCGCGACCGCGATCGAGAAGGGCTTCCGCGTCGTGAAGACCCGGAAGCTCAAATACCTCCAGCTGGTGCTTCTCGAGAAGAAGTCCGACGCGAAGGCCGATGACTCGTCCGGCGAAAAGGACGACGCGGCCGAGCGCAAGGTGCATACCTGAGCTGGGTTTGTCGGGCGCCGGGAAGGCCCGCGTCCGGAGGGGGCTCCTTGTGAGGAGCATGGGGAGGGGAAGGAAATGACATACGACGTGGGGTGGGACGCGGCGGTCACCGTGGTGATGCCGACGTACAACGAAGCCGCCAACCTGCCGAGAATCGCCGAAGCGGTGCTCCAACTGCCGCTCAGAAGACTCCACTTGAAGATCGTGGACGACTCCAGCCCGGACGGCACCGGGCAGCTCGCCGATGAGCTGGCGGAGAAGTACAACTGGGGCGGGCGAGGCCGGATGAGCGTGCTGCACCGGACCGCGAAGGACGGCCTCGGGCGCGCGTATGTGGCGGGCATGAGCGCCGCGATCGACGAGGGCGCCGCGTACGTCGTCCAGATGGACGCCGACGGCAGCCACCCCGTGGAAGCGGTCCCACGGATGCTCGGCACCGCCGCGGCCTCCGGAGTCGGCCTGGTCATCGGCAGCCGGTACGTCGAGGGTGGCTCGCTCGACGAGGACTGGGGCGCGCACCGCGTCCTGCTGTCCCGCTTCGCCAACCGCTACGCGCGCACCGTGCTCGGCACGAAGATCCGCGACATCACGGCGGGCTTCAACCTCTGGTCGGCCAAGGCTCTACGCGACGTCGACCTGCACTCTTTGGACAGCGCCGGTTACAGCTTCCAGGTCGAGCTCAAGTACAAGGCCGTACGCGCAGGTCACAGCGCCATCGAGATCCCGATCCGCTTCGAGGAGCGGACCGAGGGGGTCTCGAAGATGACCTTGCGTACGCAGCTGGAGTCGGCGGTGGTGCCGGTGCGGCTGCGCCTCAAGCACAAGTAGCGGACATCGCGGCAGGTGAGGACGCACCTGCCGCGATGACCCGGGAGGCCGTGGCGTCAGTGAGCGGCCGACGATGCGCGGGGCACTGACGCGTGGGGCACCGACGCTTGGGGCACTGCGGAGTGCGCCATGTTCTGTGCGGTACAGGGCCGCGGGGATGCGGACGTCCTGACGCTGTAGGCGGGCAGCGCGGCGCCGCAGGCGATGCGCAGGCCCGGCGGGAGCTCGTTGCCCTCGGCCACGTCGGCGTCGTCACCGATGACCACGGAGTCCAGGACGCTGCCCTCGCCGATGCGGGCGTGCCGTCCCACGACGGAGGCGTGCACGCTGGCCCGGGCGGCGATCCGGGCGCCGGTCAGCACCACGCTGCCCTCGACGACCGCTCCTTCGCCGACCACCGCACCGGCCGCCACGACCGTGCCCCCGCTGAGCAGGGCGCCGGGGTGCACCTGGGCACCGGGCAGTACCAGGGCGTCGCCCACCGGACCGGGCAGCGCGGGTGAGGTGACCCGGCCGCGCACGAGGTCGGCCGAGCCCTGGACGAACGCGGCGGGGGTGCCCAGGTCGAGCCAGTAGCTGTCGTCGACGACTCCGCGCACGTGGGCGCCCGACGTCAGCAGTTCGGGGAAGGTCTCGCGCTCCACGGAGACGACCCGGCCGGCCGGGATGCGGTCGAGCACGGAGCGGGTGAAGACGTAGCAGCCCGCGTTGATCTGGTCGGTGATGATCTCTTCGGGCGTCTGGGGCTTCTCCAGGAACGCCTGGACGCGTCCGTGGGCATCGGTGGGGACCAGGCCGAACGCCCGGGGATCGGCCACCCGCTTCAGGTGCAGGGTGACGTCCGCTCCCGAGGCGCGGTGACCGTCCCGCAGGGCGGCGATGTCCACACCGGAGAGGATGTCGCCGTTGAACACCAGCACCGGTTCGCCGGGGCCGCTGCGCAGTCGCTCGGCGGCGTTGCGGATGGCTCCGCCGGTGCCGAGGGCCGTCTCTTCGGTGACGTACTCCAGTTCCAGGCCGAGGCCGGCGCCGTCCCCGAATTCCTCTTCGAAGAGCTCCGCCAGGTACGAGGTCGCGAAAACGATCCGGCTGACCCCCGCGGCCGCCGCACGGGCCAGTTGGTGCTTGAGGAACGGCACCCCCGCCACGGGCAACAGCGGCTTCGGCATGTGGCTGGTCAGGGGCCGCAGTCGGGTGCCCTGACCGCCGACGAGAAGGATCGCTTCAGTCATGTGGTGTCCGCCCTTGGATCGCGAAGACGAGATGGAGTGGGGCGTGGGGTTGTCTCCATCGCTCGGGTATGAGGCGTGGGGGAGGAACTCCGTCACCGGGAGGCCGTGCTGCCCGGCCCGGTGTAGTCGGAGGAGAAACAGTCTTTGATGGCCTTCTCTGTCTTGGGCCGCCCGGCGAAGTCGAGGCGGGACTGCTTCTTGTCGTCGGGTTTGGTGTTCGGGTCGTCGTCGAAGTAGATCGACCACCAGTACACGCCGGCCATCTTTCGTTTCTGGACGACCTGGCAGACCGCGGTGTACCAGTTCGCCTGCACCTGCGTGTTGACGGCTCGCTTGGTGTAGAAGTCGCCGGGAGCGTCGTAGGCACCGTTCATCGCGCCGATGCCGGCCTCGGCGAGGGTGATCTTCGGCAGCGGCCCGGTGGCTTTCTTGTCCAGCCACTTCTGCCAGCCCTTGACGAGGGTGGCCACCGACGCGTCGTCCTCGACCTCGACCGGGAAGTAGGCGTCGATGCCGAGATGGCTGACGGGCATGGTGACAGGGCCCTGGACGTACGCGTCCCAGTTCGCGTCGTACGCGACCTCGCCGTCGAACAGCTTCTCGGCATCGTCCACGAGCCCGTCCCAGCGCTTGTCGCCCTCCATGGAGTTCAGCTCGGTGCCGATGACGAAGGTGGTCGCCTTCTCGCTGTCCGCGACCTTCAGATAGGGCGACAGGAACTTCTCGTACGAGGTGAACCACGCGTCCCGGTCGGCGGGCTTGATGTTTCCGCGCCAGCCGTCCGGCGGGTCGAGGGACTTCTCGTCCATGAGAGGCCGGACGGTGGTGCGCAGCCCGGCCTCGTGGAAGACCCGCAGTACGCGGGCGAGCCGCTCGGGCGTCGGGGTCTTGTCGCCGTGGGTGATCTTCGTCGACGAGCTCTTACCCGTGTAGAACGGGAAGGTCACGCTGACGGAGTTGGCGTGCAGGCCGACCAGATAGTCGGCGTGCAGCCGGGCCTGCTTCTCGACGTACTTCACGGGGTGGTCGGGGTTGTCCTCCCAGTACACCTGTACGCCCCACTGCGGCATGCCCTTCTTCCACGCCTTGTCCACCTTGTCCACCTTGGCGGTCCCCGTGGTGGGGGACGGTGAGCCGTCCGAGGCGTTCGTGCCGTCGCCGCCCGACGAGCCGGTGGACGGCTTGCCGTCTTCGCCGTTGAGTACGACGCGGGGGATGACCGAGCCCGATTCCCAGCGCAACGGGTGGTTGCCGATGACGAAGGGAACCGCGACCACCAAGGAGATGACGGTTACGGGGAACACGGCGAGCAGGGGGAGCCTGGCGCGCTTCATGGAGTCTGGATCTCTTCCGGGTCAGGCGGGTTTGGCGATGACGACGAACTTGTTCTCCTCGCGGCGCAGGAACTTCACGAAGCCCTTGATGCCGCCGATTCCTTCGATGAGGGAGAACAACGGCAGCAGGAGGAGCACCGCGAACGGTTCCCACCACTTGCGCCTGCCGTTCGCCGAGGCGATCGCGTTGAGCCGCAGCCCTTCCCAGTACGCCCAGATCACATACGCGAAGCTGACGGACCACAGCACGACGACGGACTGGGTCACGGGAGAGGTGTTGAGGTCGCCGATGATCCAGCCCGCGATCAGGATGGCGCCGACGTGCTGGAGCGGTCCCAGGATCCAGCTGGTGACGCAGATCGTGAGGAACCAGCGGTAGCGCAGCGGCACCTTGCGGTTGAAGCAGAGGGCGACCAGGCCCCAGGCCCAGCGCTCACGCTGCTTGATGAAGTCCTTGGCGTTGGCCGGCGAGGCTCCGTAGCAGCGGCCGTTGAACCAGTCGCTGCGGCCCGGGTAGCGGCGGCAGAAGGTGAGCGCGAGCCGGGCGTCCTCGACGATCTCCTTGGGGCCGAAGTCCCACCCGATCTCCGCCTCGATGGAGGCCCGCAGCACCAGCAGCTCGCCGTGCACGCCGGCGGCGGGGGTGCCGAGGCCGGTGAAGGCGCGGAAGCGCGCGATGTCGTCGGCGGGACGAATGGCGTCGGCGAACCAGGTGAACATGCTCACCGCGTTCTCCCGCGGGTAGGTGAGGATGCCCTGGGCCATGTGCTTGACCTCGGCGGGGCTCGCACGGCGCTGCCGGTTGATGAACTGGGCGAGGGACGCGGCGGTGTCGGGCCCGACACCGGTGTCGTCGTCCATGTGCAGCACCCAGACGTTCTCCACGGCCTCGCCCTCGTGGATGCGCAGCTCGTGGGCGTAGTTGTTGGCGCGGGCCTTGAAACGGGTGCCGTTCCTGGTCCGGTAGGCCTTCGGGACCGTGACCACCCGGATCAGCGGGTGGCTCGCCGCCAGCTGGTCGATCCGCTCGCCGGCCTCGCAGCCCTCCTCGGTGAGGACGTCCACGCGCATGTACGGGAACCACTCCGGGAGGTGTTCCACGTAGGAGAGGACGGACCGCTCCAGGGCGGGATACGTGTCGTGCCGGCCGATGGTCGGGACGAGCGTGATCAGGAAATCCTGATCCACCGGCGCGGGCGGGGTCATCAGATGGGCCCTGCGGGCCCGGCGGCGGATCAGGAGGAAGCCCTGGATGGAGACGAGTACGCCGGGCGCCGGCAGGGCCCAGGCGATGGTGATCACCCAGGCGAGGGGCGAGTTGGTGGGCGTGTAGGACCACAGGCTGAAGAAGAGCAGAACCACCAGCGGGACCAGGAACGGCAGGATGCCCGGCTTCCAGGCCGCGGTGCGCTTCGCGAGCTTCGCGTTGTGCCGGGAGTGTGAGGCACTCCCGTCGACCAGTGTCCGTGCCATTCGGCTGCAGGCTCTTCCGTGAGATCGGCGGCGCCGAGCGACATGGCATGACACGGAAGCTGGGCAACGCGACAAGACGTCGCGTTGAATGACTGCCCCACCCCGGGCCTTGCGGATTGCCCCTCGACGTCTTCTTCGGCGTCACGGCCGGCTCAGACGCCCCCCCGGGCTTCCTACCCCCCGGCCGTACAGGTAGACGAATCCTGCCACGTGACTGCCTGGTTATGAACAGTTGTCGACAAGACGTATCGAAAAGTTAACCACGTCAGATCTTGTTCAGTGATGGCCAGTCAAATCCTGACATCTCGTCACTGCCACCCGTGATGACCTGCGGAGAGTCGTACGTCCGCTTCACGTCGGCCAGGGTGTTTTTCCCGCTGGGCGCGCTCACGTTCTCGTATGTGAGTGACTGACCCCACACCGTCCACAGCACCCAGGGTGTCGCCGAAAGTGTTTCGTTCTGTGCGGAATTGAGAGGTACGTGGAAGGTCTCCGCCATGATCCGGGGCTTGCCGTACCGCTCCAGTCCCCGGTACCAGACCTCCGTCCAGCGCTCGCCGCGGAAAGGGCGGGACGGGGTGTCGCTGTAGTCGTCGACGCCCACGATGTCGACGTACCGCTCGCCGGGGTAGTAGTCCCACGGCTCCTGCCCGAAGCGGCCGTCCCAGGAGTTGGGCGCCCAGACGAAGATCAGGTTGTGCAGGCCGCGGCTGCCCACGAGGTAGTCGTAGGTGATCCGCCACAGCTTCCGGTACGCCGCCGGGTCCTGCCCCGACCACCAGAAACCGTCCCTGACGCCGGCCATGTTCATCTCGTGGTACGGGCGCAGCAGCACCGGCACTCCGCGCTCCGCGAGGTACTGGAGGTGGTCGGCGAGGAAGCCGAGGTCGTGCAGCAGGTCCTTGTGCTCGTCGGTGCCCTGGGTGACCACCCGGGTGAACCAGCCGGAGTCGCTCGCGCCCGGCGAGTTGTGGCTCAGCGTCTGCTCGTAGCCCTTGACGGGGCTGCCCGGGTAGGGCTGGTGGAAGGAGAAGCCGACGATGCCCGCCGGGCCGCCGCCGTTGTGCGGCAGGTTCACGCGCGTGCCCGAGGAGCAGTCCTCGCGGCTGCCGGAGGGGTGGTACGAGCCGTCCTCCGCGCGCGGCAGCCCCGCCCACACCCCGACGGCCAGATCCACCGCGTCCTCGGCGTACCCCCAGTGCGGGCGGCAACTCGGCCACGACGAGCGCGAGTACGAGCGCGTCTCGCCCACCGCCCAGCCCTGCTCGTCGTAGCCGGGGCCGAGGTCCACCTCCACGAAGCCGGGCAGCCTGCCGGTGATGTCGCGGGCCTTGCGGTAGTAGTAGCCGGGCTCTTTGGTGCCCCGGTAGTCGCCGTACTCCGGGTTGTACCGCTCGTTGTGCAGCTCGACGTGCTGGCCGATCACCGTGCGGGTCGCCTGGCCGCGGCGCGCGTCGTTCTCCAGGCCGGCCAGCATCGCGTACACCCGGCGCGCGGCGGGCGTCGCCTCCGGGTCCCGGTCGACGAGGTCGGTCGGAACGGGGCGCGGCCTTCGCCCGGCGGACCCGGACCGGTTCGCCCAGAGCGCGAGCGGGGCGAGCAGGGCGGCGGAGATCCCGGCCCCGATGAGCTGGACCCGCCCGCGCATACGCATGCGCTACTGGTTGGCCGCCGCCGAAGCCTGGGCCTCCCCGCGGCGGCGGATCTGGCGGAAGGTGAACTCCGCGAGGTCGTCGCCCGTGCTGAAGACCTTGGTGTCCTTCTGGGTCACGTCCTTGCCGTTGGTGAAGCCGGCGACCGTGAAGTAGGCGTAGCGGCCGTAGGAGTTGGTGGTCGAGCGGCAGATCGCCGAGCGGCAGAAGTCGGGGACGCCGGAGCCCGGCAGCGACTGGACCACGCTCTTGTTGTCGGCGTCGCCCTTGGCCTTGGTCGCCTTGGCCTCGGTGTCGAAGACGGCCACGCCGACCGTCACCGCCACGTCGTCCAGGGAGTACGTGACGCGCATGAGCCGGGTGCAGTCGTTCTTGCTGAGGACCGTGCCGAGCGTGCCCTGGGCGGCGGACGCGCAGTTCTTCGTGGACGCGATCTCGCCCTTCTTGTAAAGGGTCTCGCCCATCGTCAGACGCGAACCGGGGAAGAGGATGTCCGGGCTGAGCGGAGCCGTGTCCTTCTTCGCGCTGGAGATGAAGTCCTTCGGGTCCAGCGGGGGAGGCGCCGAGGTCTCCGCGAACGACGGGCCCGGGCTGGTCGTGTCCGGCGGGATGTCCGAGCCGGCGGGCAGGTCGGAGGCAGGCTGGTTCGACGCCTGGCTGTTGCCGTCGGCGGAGACCACGGCCATGGCGACGGCCGCGCCTATCGCGACCGTGGCGAGCGCGCCGCCGCCGACCATCAGCCATCTGCGGCGCCGGTTGCGTGACTCGGACGCCTCGGCGAGCGCCGCCCAGTCGGGAGTCTGGCTTCCCCAGTGCGGCGGCTGAGAACCCGATCCCCCGGGACCCCACTGAGGTCCCCCCTGCCCAAAGCTCATGGGGCGCATCTTAGACGGGTCTCAGACAGGACAAGGGGTGTACCGGTCTCACAGTGGCAACACCGGTAACCCTCGGCCGACCCTCGGCTCCAGCGCGTTTTGACCCGTGTGGGCCACCGGAGCTATTCTTGCCGTTCGTTATGTGTATTGGCTTGCTCATTCTCACGTGAGAGGCCCTTACACCGGTCCACCGGGGCCGATGACCAGCGATCTGCATGCGGTTGCGTCGCCGCCGTGCGGTCAGGGCTGTCGTGATCGTCCGTGGTGGCCTTGTCAGGACCCACTCACTGAAGAAGCGAAGGCTACGAACCGTGCGTACGTACAGCCCCAAGCCCGGCGACATCACTCGCCAGTGGCACGTCATCGATGCCCGGGACGTCGTTCTCGGCCGTCTGGCGACCACCACCGCCACCCTTCTGCGGGGCAAGCACAAGCCGATCTACGCCCCGCACGTCGACGCTGGTGACTTCGTCATCATCATCAACGCGGACAAGGTCCACCTGTCCGGCAACAAGCGGACCCAGAAGCTGGCCTACCGCCACTCCGGGTACCCGGGTGGTCTGCGCTCCGTCCGCTACGACGAGCTGCTGGACAAGAACCCCGAGAAGGCCGTCGAGAAGGCCGTCAAGGGCATGCTCCCGAAGAACACCCTGGGCCGTCAGATGCTCTCGAAGCTGAAGGTGTACGCGGGCGAGAACCACCCGCACGGCGCCCAGCAGCCGGTCCCGTTCGAGATCACCCAGGTCGCGCAGTAAGTCCGGCCACCCCCTAAGACCAGAAGAGAATCTGAGGAGAATCGTGGCCGAGACCACCGCCGAGCAGCCGGTCGAAGAGACCGAGCTGGTCGACATCGAGCAGTACACCACCGAGTCCGAGGTCCCCGTCGAGGGCGAGTACACCTCGGAGTCGATGGCCTCCCGCTTCGGCGAGCCGCAGCCGGCCGCCGGACTGGGCCGTCGCAAGAACGCCATCGCCCGCGTCCGGATCATCCCGGGCTCCGGCAAGTGGAAGATCAACGGTCGCACCCTTGAGGACTACTTCCCCAACAAGGTGCACCAGCAGGAAGTCAACGAGCCCTTCAAGGTGCTCGAGCTCGAGGGCCGCTACGACATCGTCGCCCGCATCTCGGGTGGCGGCGTCTCCGGTCAGGCCGGCGCCCTGCGCCTCGGTGTGGCCCGCGCCCTGAACGAGGCGGACGTGGACAACAACCGCGGCGCCCTGAAGAAGGCCGGCTTCCTCCGTCGCGACGACCGTGCGGTCGAGCGCAAGAAGGCTGGTCTGAAGAAGGCGCGCAAGGCCCCGCAGTACAGCAAGCGCTAACGCTCCGCTGAGGGCTGGTTCGAATCTGCGGGTCCGTTGTGGCTGGTCGCGCAGTTCCCCGCGCCCCTTACGGGGCGCTGGTCGCGCCCGCGCGGCGAAGCCGCAGATCGACACAGCCCCGCGCCCCTTACGGGGCGCTGCACGCAGCATCGCCCCGGCGGCACATTGTGCCGCCGGGGCGTTCGCTTATCACGGCCTTACGTCATCGTCCGTCAGCCTGGGAACTGGGGGATATACGTGACCATGGCCATACCTGGACACTCGGCATGAGCCGCAATTTCTGAGCATGTTCGGAGGACACCAGTGGGACGACTCTTCGGCACGGACGGCGTGCGCGGTGTCGCCAACGCGGACCTGACGGCTGAGCTGGCGCTCGGCCTGTCCGTCGCGGCGGCGCACGTACTGGCCGAGGCGGGCACGTTCGAGGGCCACCGGCCGACGGCGGTGGTCGGACGGGATCCGCGGGCGTCCGGGGAGTTCCTGGAGGCCGCCGTGGTCGCCGGCCTGGCCAGCGCGGGCGTCGACGTGCTGCGCGTGGGCGTGCTGCCGACGCCGGCGGTGGCGTACCTGACCGGCGCGCTCGCCGCCGACCTCGGCGTGATGCTCTCCGCCAGCCACAACGCCATGCCCGACAACGGCATCAAGTTCTTCGAGCGCGGCGGCCACAAGCTCGCCGACGAGCTGGAGGACCGTATCGAGGCCGTGTACGAGGAGCACCGCACCGGAGAGCCCTGGAACCGGCCGACGGGTGCCGGGGTCGGCCGCGTGAAGTCGTACGAGGAGGGCTTCGAGCAGTACGTGTCGCATCTGACCGCCGTACTGCCAAACCGTCTGGACGGTCTGAAGGTCGTCCTCGACGAGGCGCACGGCGCCGCTGCCCTGGTCTCGCCCGAGGCCTTCAAGCGGGCGGGCGCCGAGGTCGTCACCATCGGCGCCGAGCCGGACGGACTGAACATCAACGACGGGTGCGGCTCCACGCACCTGGACCTGCTGCGGGCCGCCGTCGTCGAGCACGGCGCCGACCTGGGCATCGCGCACGACGGCGACGCCGACCGCTGCCTCGCCGTGGACCACACGGGCGCCGAGGTCGACGGGGACCAGATCCTGGCCGTGCTCGCGCTGGCGATGCGGGAGCGTTCCGCACTGCGCTCCGACACCGTTGTCGCGACGGTCATGTCCAACCTGGGCTTCAAGCTGGCCATGGAGCGCGAGGGACTGTCCCTGGTGCAGACGGCAGTCGGTGACCGGTACGTCCTGGAGGAGATGAAGGAGCACGACTACGCCCTCGGCGGCGAGCAGTCCGGGCACGTGATCATCTCGGACCACGCGACCACCGGGGACGGCACGCTGACCGGGCTGCTGCTGGCGGCCCGGGTCGCCCAGACGGGACGTACGCTCCAGGATCTCGCGTCCGTCATGGAGCGGCTGCCGCAGGTACTGATCAACGTCCCCGACGTCGACAAGTCCCGGGTGTCCAGCTCCGCCGAGCTGGCGTCCGCGGTCGCCGACGCCGAGCGCGAACTCGGGTCCACGGGGCGGGTGTTGCTCCGTCAGTCCGGCACCGAGCCGTTGGTGCGCGTGATGGTCGAGGCCGCCGACATCGACCAGGCCAGGTCGGTCGCCGGGCGGCTGGCGGACGTGGTGAAGTCGGCGCTCGGCTAAGCGCTCCGCTGGAAATGCGGTTCGAAGCCCTCCGGTTCTAGAACTCCGCTTTCTTGTTGGTGCGTTCACGCTGCTTGGC
This sequence comes from Streptomyces scabichelini, assembly GCF_011045015.1. Classification (GTDB taxonomy): domain Bacteria; phylum Actinomycetota; class Actinomycetes; order Streptomycetales; family Streptomycetaceae; genus Streptomyces; species Streptomyces scabichelini. The sequence goes on from NZ_JAAKZY010000123.1 coordinate 21,816, forward strand.
CCAGAGCCACCTCTGGGCCAGCAGGGTGAGCGTGCCGGCGAGGATGATGCCCAGCAGGTTGAGCAGGAGCTGCTCCGTGGAACCCCAGGTCTGGCTCATGTCCCCGTAGCTCAGGGCCACCGCCGCGTTGGCGGCCGCCGGGACGGTCGTCACGGAGATGGCGACGCCGACCAGGGCGCCCGACTTGGCCGAGGTCAACGAGAGGGTGCCGGCCATGCCGGCGAGGACGGCCACGATGAAGGAGAACGCGTCGGGGGCGTAGACGAAGGCGGTGTTGGGCCGCTCGCCCTCCAACTGGCCCTCGCTGAACAGGTCGAGGCTGTCCATGAAGAGGCTGAACCCCACGGTCACGGCCATCGCCACGGCGAAGCCCACCAGGAGCGCGATCAGCGAACGCGCCGCCAGCCGTGGATGGCGCTGCACGACCGCCGTACTGAACCCCGCGAGCGGCCCGAACTCAGGGCCCACGGCCATCGCGCCCACGATCAGGATCGCGTTGTCGAGGACCACACCACAGGCCGCGATCATCGTGGCGAGCGTGATGAAGGCGACGTACGTGATCGAGAGCGTCGACTCCTCGTGCGTGGCCTCCGCCAGGTGCTCCCACAGGACCGCGTCCGCGCCCTCGCCCGGCGCCTCCTCCTCCGCCTTCTCGGCGCGCTTCGACAGCGAGAGGTGGATGTCGTCGACGGCGATCGAACCGCACTTGTCGATGTCCAACGCGACCAGCCCGCTGATCAGTTCGTCACCCGCCTCGCGCGCGACGTCGCACGTCACGATGTCCCCGGCGGGGTTGCGGGCGACCCCCGGCACGACGACGAGATGAGTGGCGCCGACCGTGTTCTCGATCAGACGCACCACGTCGTCGGTCTTGTCGGCGGGCGTGATCAGGCGCAGGTGCAGCATGGGGGCAGGGTAGCCGTGCCTGATTACAGCTTGCGCAGGCTGAGGCGCTGGACCTTGTGGTCCGGGCCCTTGCGGACGACGAGGGTGGCGCGGCCACGGGTGGGGGCCACGTTCTCGAGAAGATTGACCTTGTTGATCGTCCGCCAGGTCGTACGGGCGTAGTCGAGGGCCTCGTCCTCGGAGACCTGGGTGTACTTGCGGAAGTACGAGGACGGGTTCTGGAACGCCGTCTCGCGGAGCCGGTGGAAACGATGCAGGTACCAGCGCTCGATGTCCTCGGCCCTGGCGTCGACGTACACGCTGAAGTCGAAGTAGTCGGCGAGGCCCACCCGGGTGCGGCCGTCCTTGCCGGGCAGGGCGGGCTGCAGGACGTTCAGGCCCTCGACGATCAGGATGTCGGGGCGGCGCACGGTGAGCCGCTCGCCGGGCACGATGTCGTAGATCAGGTGGGAGTAGACGGGCGCGGTGACCTCGTCCTTGCCGGCCTTGATGTCCGCGACGAAACGGGTCAGGGCCCGTCGGTCGTACGACTCCGGGAAGCCCTTGCGCGACATCAGGCCGCGCGCCTCGAGCTCCTTGGTGGGCAGCAGGAAGCCGTCCGTGGTGACCCGCTCCACCCGCGGATGCTCGGGCCAGCGGGACAGCAGGGCCTGGAGGAGACGCGCGACGGTCGACTTGCCGACCGCCACGGAACCCGCGACCCCTATGACGAACGGGGTGCCGGACTGGGAACCCTGCTCGCCGAGGAAGGTGTTCAGGGCGCCGCGCAGGCCGTCCGTGGCCTTTACGTACAGGTTCAGCAGCCGGGACAGCGGCAGGTAGATGTCCCGCACTTCGTCGAGGTCGATGACATCGCCCAGACCGCGCAGCTTCTCGACCTCCTCGGCGGTCAGCGGGAGCGGCGTCTTCTCACGCAGCGCACTCCACTCGGCACGGGTGAGGTCGACGTAGGGAGTCGCCTCCGGCCTGGACCGGTGGGCGCTCCGCGGCAACGAGGAGACCGAAGAGATCACAGTCCATTGTTACGGGAGTGTGGACGCGTCGGCGGGTGGAGTCCGTCACGTATGCGCGTCTGTGCGCTCGCCTGTGGACGACCTGTGTGGAAAGTATGGACCTGCGGGGCCGGTGGGGATACGGTCCGGGAGCCGGAGGCGCCGCCTTCCGGAACTTCTGGGGGTTGGGGGTAGCCGTGGCCATGCGGATCCTGGATGCCGTACGACGGAGATCCACGCGCACTGATGCGGACTTCGCCGGGCGCGTGAGCAGCGAACTGGCGGTGGATCTGCCGGACGAGGACTTGGGGGAGTACCTCTACGACTGCATCGACCTGTACGAGATGGGCAGCAAGCCGCGGTGCGAGGAAGTGGAGTACCTGGAGCTGGTGCAGGAGGCGATAGAGCGGGTCGAGCGGGGGCAGTAGGGCAGCGCACGGGCCTGTAGGCGCGGGCAATGGGCCGGCGTCGAGGGCGTGCGCCGTAGGCTGCCCGCATGTGCGGAATCGTGGGTTACGTGGGGCCGCAGTCGGCGCTCGATGTGGTGGTGGCCGGGCTCAGGCGGCTGGAGTACCGGGGGTACGACTCGGCGGGCGTCGCGGTCCTGGCCGACGGCGGGATGGCCGCCGCGAAGAAGGCCGGGAAGCTGGCCAACCTGGAGAAGGAACTGGTCGACCGGCCGTTGCCGACCGGATCCACCGGCATCGGGCACACACGCTGGGCCACACACGGCGGACCGACCGACGCCAACGCGCATCCCCATCTCGACAACGCGGGGCGCGTGGCCGTCGTACACAACGGGATCATCGAGAATTTCGCCTGCCTGCGGGCCGAGTTGGCGGAGCGGGGGCACACGCTCGAGTCCGAGACGGACACCGAGGTCGTCGCGCATCTGCTGGCCGAGGAGTTCTCGGCGTGCGCCGACCTGGCCGAGTCGATGCGGCTGGTGTGCCGACGGCTGGACGGGGCCTTCACGCTGGTGGCCGCGCACGCCGACGAACCGGATGTGGTGGTCGGGGCGCGACGGAACTCGCCGCTCGTGGTGGGCGTCGGAGACGGCGAGTCCTTCCTCGCCTCGGACGTCGCCGCGTTCATCGCGCACACGCGGTCGGCGATCGAGCTGGGCCAGGACCAGGTGGTGGAGCTGCGCCGGGACGGGGTGACGGTCACCGGCTTCGACGGGCGGCCCGCCGAGGTGCGGACGTACCACGTCGACTGGGACGTCTCAGCGGCCGAAAAGGGCGGCTACGACTACTTCATGCTCAAGGAGATCGCCGAGCAGCCCAAGGCTGTCGCCGATACGTTGCTCGGGCGGATCGACAAGGCCGGGTCGCTGACGCTCGACGAGGTGCGGATCCCTCTGGGGGCGCTGCGGGAAGTCGACAAGGTTGTGGTGGTCGCCTGTGGGACGGCTTTCCATGCCGGATTGATCGCCAAGTACGCCATTGAGCACTGGACTCGGATTCCGTGCGAGGTGGAGCTGGCGAGCGAGTTCCGGTATCGCGATCCGATACTGGATCCGCAGACTCTGGTGATCGCCATCTCCCAGTCAGGCGAGACCATGGACACGCTGATGGCGCTGCGGCATGCGCGCGAGCAGGGTTCCAAGGTGCTGGCGATCTGCAACACCAACGGGTCGACGATTCCCCGCGAGTCGGACGCGGTGCTGTACACGCACGCCGGACCGGAGGTGGCTGTCGCCTCGACGAAGGCCTTCCTGACGCAGCTCGTGGCCTGTTATCTGGTGGCGCTGTACCTGGGCCAGGTGCGGGGCACGAAATGGGGCGACGAGATCTCCGTAGTCATTCGGGATCTGGCGGAGATCTCCGGTGCGGTCGACCGCGTACTGGAGACGATGGAGCCTGTACGGGAGCTGGCGCGGTCCCTCGCCGACAAGAACACCGTGCTGTTCCTGGGGCGGCATGTGGGGTATCCGGTCGCTCTCGAGGGCGCGTTGAAGCTCAAGGAGCTTGCGTACATGCATGCCGAGGGGTTTGCGGCGGGTGAGCTGAAGCACGGGCCGATCGCTCTGATCGAGGAGGATCTGCCGGTGGTCGTGGTGGTGCCTTCACCTCGCGGGCGGTCGGTGCTGCACGACAAGATCGTGTCGAACATCCAGGAGATCCGGGCGCGGGGGGCCCGGACGATCGTGATCGCGGAGGAGGGGGACGAGGCGGTCGTTCCGTACGCGGATCACTTGATTCGGATCCCGGCGACTCCGACGCTGCTTCAGCCACTGGTGGCTACGGTCCCGTTGCAGGTGTTCGCCTGTGAGCTGGCCACGGCTCGGGGGAACGAGGTGGATCAGCCTCGGAACCTGGCGAAGTCGGTGACAGTGGAGTAGCTCTCGCTCTTCAGGGCTTCGATGAAGGGGGTGAAGGCTCCGGTCGGGAAGGTGAGGGTGGCCCTGGCCGGGGCCTTGGAGTCGCGGATGGCTATGTGGGTGGGCGAGTTCGCGATCTCCACGCAGGCGTTCCCGTCATCGGGGCCTGAGTAGGACGACTTCCGCCAGTTGTCCATGGGGTGCCTCACAGCTCTTTCGCCAGTCGGTTGATGAAGTCACGCGACCGTTCGGGGTCGAGTGATACCGCTTCCACTTTACGGAAGCGCGTTCGAAAGGTGTTGAGCTGTGCTTCGGAATGGATGAAGGCCAATCCCTGGGGCACGTCGCGCACGACGGTATCCAGTTTGGGGAGGGGGCCACCGACGTACGTCATGGTGCTGGCCGCTCTGCCGAAGCCGTCCAGATCGAACGGGATGACACGCATGGTGATGTTGTCGGATTCGGAGAGCTCCACGAGTTTGGTCAGTTGAGCCTGGGCGGCGGCCCGGTCGCTGACCCTGATGCGTAGAGCGGCCTCGTGGATCACCAACTCGTACGGGATGGTGATGTGTTGGCGTCGCATGCGGTGACGCAGGCGCAACTCAAGTTCATCGTCGGTGAGTTCGGGCACCCTGGCGGAGAAGACCGCGCGAGCATATTCCTCCGTCTGCAGTAGGCCCGGTACGTACAGGATTGCCACCTCGTGCAGGAACGTGGCGTGGTGTTCCAGTTCGGCGAGGTCCAGGAACGACGTGGGCAACAGGCCCTGGTACTCCTCCCACCAGCCGCGTGTCCGGTCGGTGGCCATCGCGACCAGGGCGTCGATGAACTCGTCGTCCGTACAGGCGTAGTGGGACGCGAGGCGGCGAAGCCGCTTTTCGCTCACGCCCGCGAGTCCAGACTCGATGTGGGTGATCTGGGCGGGGCTCACTCCGAGCAGTGCTGCCGCCTGGCGGGCGTTGAGGCCTGCCGCTTCGCGGAGCTTGCGCAGTTCAGCCGCCAGCCGCATCTGGCGTGCCGTTGGTTCGTGCCTCAAGAGTCTCGACTTCTCCTCCGTTCAACGCGCCTGTGGGCGCGACTCGTTCGGGGTCAGATTACGGGATCGGCTTGCCGCATCTCTAGATTTAGATCTACCTTCAGTGACGCGACGCACACGCTGCGGAACACCGGGACCCCGGAAGCGCACCGCCCCGTCCTGCCATGACGGCTGCGGCACTGCCACCGCCCGCCACGCGCAAATCCCCACCACTTCCACGGAGTTGACGCATGCCCGAAAACGAATCGGAACCCTGGGAGTACTCCCTCTACATCCCGAACGACCCGCGCGCCGTCACCATCAGCCGCCGCACCCTCCGCCTGATCCTCACCATGCACGGGCTGATCGGGCTCGTCGACACCGCCGAACTCCTCGCGACCGAGCTGGTCGCCAACGCCGTACGCCACACGAAAGGACCCGCTGCCCTGCGGGTGTGCTGGTCGGCCGGCGTGCTGAGGCTCGGGGCGTGGGACGCCGACCCCGAGCCGCCGGAACCACCACGGGCGTTGGATCAGCTCACCGAGCAGGAGGAGGGACGCGGGCTCGCGCTGGTCCGGGCGTGCTCGGACCTGTGGGGATGGCAGCCGTTGTCCAGGTTCGGCAACCGGGGCAAGTACGTGTGGTGCGAGCTGACCTCGGCGGCGTGAACGATTCATCGCCGCTCGAAAGGGTGAACGCACCCCGATCACCCGGACAATCCATCTCTTGATCCACTTAGGTTGCGCACATGGTCACATCAGCTCACGAGGGCATGCACCGGATCTTCCAGGAGCGGCCCGAGATCCTGACTCCCGTGTTCGGGGTGCTGGGCGTCCCGTTACCTCTGAAGGTGACCGTGGACGCCGTCACCACGGACGTGACGGAGACCCGGCCGCTGGAGCGACGCGTGGACACCGTGCTGCGCGTCGGCCCGTCCGACGGCGAGGACTTCGTGCTCGCCGTCGAGGCGCAGTCGTGCAAGGTCGCGCGCAAGGAGGCGAGTTGGGCATATTACGTCGCTTACCTACAGGCGAAGTACCGGCTGCCCGTGTTGCTTCTCGTGGTCTGTCAGGACAGGGCCACGGCCAAGTGGGCGGCCGGTCCCTTCGACTGCGGCACGCGCGGCTGGACGGCTCAGCGGACGTATCCACTGGTGGCCAGCCCGGAGAACATGCCGGTGATCACCGACGCCTGGACCGCGGCGAAGAACATCGCACTGGCCGCGTTCTCCGCCCTGGCACACGCCCGCAGCGCCGACTGCGGCGCCATACTGAAGGCAATCACCACCGCCCTTCAGGAGATCCAGAAGACGGATCCCAAGACTGCCGACTACTTCTTCGACCTCCTGGAAGTCAACCTGGGCAACAGCCCAGCCGGAAAGAAACTGAAGGAAATCATGTCGTTTGTCAGCTACTTCCCCGGCCGGGGGACGGTCCGTGAGACGGCTTACCTCGAAGGCAAGGTCGAAGACCGGGCCTTGCTGATCCTGCGTGTTCTGGAGAAGCGCGGCATCCCCATCCCCGAGGTAACACGGGAGCGCATCACCTCGTGCGCTGACCTCGACATCCTCGCCTTGTGGTTCGACCGCTCCCTGACAGCCACAGCGGCCGAGGATCTGTTCGCCGAGGACCCGGAGGTTCCGGGGACCAGTCCTGAAGAGGCCTGAGCGTTGACAGACCTGCAAGACAATCAGCAGAGCCTGAACCCGGAGCTGCAAGAGGAAATCTCAGGCATTTCCTTTTCGCTCATGGCGGGCATGGCCTTCACGGGGTTCTCACCCAAGAAGGCCACGGCCGAACTCCACAGAAGGTTCAAGGAGATCCTCAAGCGGGAGGGACTGTCTCCCTGGGAGATCGCGTATCTGCGGGGCAAGATCGAGAAGCGGCCGCCGGGTCACGCCGAGCCGTGGGCCTCAGGGTACGCCGCAGGCCTGGCGAAGGGGCTGGCCAAGGGAACTCTGGCCGTGCTGGAAGTACGGCGGCTCTCCATCTCCGACGATGTCCGCGAGCGCATCACCACTTGTACAGAACTCGCTCGCCTCGACGACTGGCTCGACCGGGCCGGAACGGTCGAGCGAGCGGAGGACCTGTTCAGGGTGGGTGCGGAGCTTCACCGGGAATAGGGTGCCCGGCATGAGCATCATCGGGGTCGGTATCGACGTGGCCGAGATCGACCGGTTCGCGGCGTCGCTGAAGCGGACGCCCGGGCTGGCTCAACGGCTGTTCCTGGAAAGCGAGTTGTTCCTGCCCAGCGGGGAGCGCCGGGGTGTCGCTTCCCTCGCCGTTCGGTTCGCTGCCAAAGAGGCCCTCGCCAAGGCGCTTGGCGCACCGCCCGGACTGCACTGGACCGACGCCGAGGTCTACGTCGAGGACAGCGGGCAGCCCCGGCTGCGGGTGACGGGGACGGTGGCGGCTCGGGCGGCGGAACTGGGCGTGCGGTCGTGGCATGTGTCGCTCAGTCACGATGCCGGGGTGGCGTCGGCGGTAGTGGTGGCCGAGGGGTAAAGGAGCCAGACTCGGCGTATGCGTACTGCGTACAGCGTGGAGACAGTAAGGGCGGCTGAGCGGGACTTGATGGCGCGGCTGCCGGAGGGCGCGCTGATGCAGCGTGCCGCCGCCGGACTCGCCGCCGCCTGCGCGGACCTGCTCGGCCGGGTGTACGGCAGCCGGATCGTCCTGCTGGTCGGCAGCGGCGACAACGGCGGCGACGCCCTCTACGCCGGGGCCCGGCTGGCCCGGCGCGGCGCGGGCGTCACGGCGGTGCTGCTCGCGCCCGAACGCGCCCACGCCGGAGGGCTCGCGGCGCTGCGCCGGGCGGGCGGGGCCGTCGCGGGCACCGGCGACGCGGAGCAGCTCATCCTGCGGGCCGACCTCGTCGTCGACGGCATCGTCGGGATCGGCGGCAAGGGCGGGCTGCGTCCTGACGCGGTCCCGCTCGCCACGCTGGCCGAGCAGGCGCGGGCCGCCGTCGTCGCCGTCGACCTGCCGAGCGGCGTCGACGTCGACACGGGCCAGGTCCACGGCGCCGCCGTCCGGGCCGACCTGACCGTGACCTTCGGAACGCACAAGCCCGGCCTGCTCGTCGACCCCGCACGGGAATACGCCGGATCCGTACGCCTGGTCGACATCGGGCTCTCGCTGCCGGACGAGGCCGAGTTGGAGGCGTTGCAGCATGCCGACGTGGCGGCGTTGCTGCCGGTGCCGAGGGCCGAGAGCGACAAGTACCGGCGGGGGGTCGTCGGGATCGCCGCCGGGTCCTCCCGGTATCCCGGGGCTGCCGTGCTCGCCGTGGCCGGGGCCCTGCGGGGCGGGGCGGGAGCCGTTCGGTACGTCGGGCCGGCCGGGGACGCCGTGATCGCTCGGTTTCCGGAGACGCTGGTGTCCTCCGGGTCGCCCGAGCGAGCCGGGCGCGTGCAGGCGTGGGTCGTCGGACCCGGGGCGGGGGACGACTCGGAGGCCGTGACGGCCGTGCTCCGGGCCGACGTGCCCGTCCTCGTGGACGCGGACGGGCTGCGGCTCGCGGACCGTGATCTCGTACGGGCACGGCGGGCGCCCACGCTGCTGACGCCCCACGCGGGTGAGGCCGCGGCGCTGCTCGGGGTCTCGCGGGACGAGGTCGAGGGGGCGCGGCTGCGGTTCGTGCGGGAGCTTGCGGAGCGGTATGGGGCGACGGTGTTGCTGAAGGGGTCGACCACGTTGGTGGCTTCGCCCGGGGGTGGGGCGGTGCGGGTGAATCCGACGGGGACGTCGTGGCTTGCCACGGCGGGGAGCGGGGATGTGCTGTCGGGGCTTACCGGGTCGCTGCTTGCGGCTGGGCTTGCCGCCCTGGACGCGGGG
>NZ_JAAKZY010000124.1 GCF_011045015.1 Streptomyces scabichelini
GCAGTCACCCACGCGCGGAAGGGGACGGGGCGGGGGTGTCCGCCCGCAGCGGCCGGCGCGCCAACCCGAGCACCCTTTACCAGCCGACAGCTCGCGCGCCGGTCCGAGGACGGACACCCCCGTCGCGGCCCCGACCCACGACGCACCTAAGGGGCGCGGGGAACGGCGCGAGCAACCCACAACGCACCCGCAGCCCACAACGAAGCCTTACTTCAGCGCCCCCGCCGTCAGCCCCGCCACAACCTGCCGCTGGAAGATGATGTACGCCGCGAGGACCGGCAGCATCGCCATGACCAGCCCCGCGAAGAGGCCCGACCAGTCGCCCTTGTAACCCTGGCTCACGGCCAGCTGGACCAGCCCCTGGGTGAGCACCTTCCGGTCCGGCTCGGTGTTGAGCACCGTCGGCAGCATGTACTGGTTCCACTGCCCGAGGAAGTTGAAGATGCTGATGCTGATCAGGCCGGGCTTGGCCATCGGCAGCATGACCTGGAAGAACGTCCGCGTGTGCGAGGCCCCGTCCACGAAGGCCGCCTCGGCCACCGAGGTCGGCAGCGTACGGAAGAAGGCCGTCATGAAGAACACCGTGAACGGCAGCGAGTACGCGATGTAGACCAGGATCAGCCCGGGCAGCGTGTTCAGCAGCGAGAGGTTCTGCATGACGTAGAACAGCGGAACCAGCGCCAGGATGATCGGGAAGCTCATTCCTCCGATGAAGAGGAAGTAGATGAAGCGGTTCCCGGGAAACTCGAAGCGCGCGAGGACGTACGCCGCCATGGAGCCCAGCAGCATGGTGCCGACGAGCGAGAACCCCACCACGATCACCGTGTTGAGGAAGTAGTCGCTCATGTTCGCCTCGGTCCAGGCGCGCGACCAGTTCTCGAAGTGCAATGAGTCGGGCAGCGCCCAGGGCGAGCTGAAGATGTCCTTGTCCGTCTTGAACGAGGTCATCACCGCCCACAGCAGCGGCATCACGACCATGAACGCCCAGAGGATGAGCATGCCGTGCGAGAAGAAGTTGAGGGTCCTGCCCTCGGCAGGCTTCTCCAGCGGTCCGGGCGCGGCCGTCGTCTTGGTGACGGGCGGCCGCTCCTCCTGAGGGGCGTCGGCGGGAGGGGTGTCGGTCGTCTTCATGAGTCAGTACTCCAACCGCTCGCGCCGGCCCAGCCTCATCACGATCGCCGCGAACAGCAGCGTAAGGATGAGCAGGGCGACACCGATCGTCGTGGCATAGGCGGCCTGGCCGTCGCGGAACGCCTTCTGGTAGACGTACAGCGGCAGGACCGTCGTCGAATAGTCGGGGCCACCGCCGTTCGGCCCCACGGTCATGATCTGCACGACCGCGAAGGACTCGGCCCCGAGCGCCAGGATGCCCATATAGACCCAGCCGGACTGCACGGTGTCCCAGAGCAGCGGCAGGGTGATCTTGAAGAACGTGGTGATGCGGTTCGCGCCGTCCAGCAGCGCGGCCTCGTAGTAGTCCTTGGGAATGGAGGCCATTCCCGCGGAGAACAGCACCACGAAGAATCCGACGGTGCACCAGACGAGGACCGCGAAGACGCACCACAGGGCGAGGTCGGGATCACCGAGCCAGTCGGGCTGGACGCTATCGAGACCGACCGCCTTCAACGCGGAGTTGAGTGCGCCGCTGTTGGGGTTGTACGCGAACTGAAACAGCAACGCGACGATCGCGATCGACAGTACCTGCGGGAAGAAGTAGACGACCTTGTAGAAGGACGAACCACGGACGCCCGCGATCGCGGCGTTCTTCCTGCGCCGTCCGCCGACATTCAGCATGAAGGCGAAGAAAAGCGCCAGTGTGAGCGTCACCAGCGGCAGCAGCACCACGAACATCACGCTGTGCTGGAAGGACTTCCAGAAAACGTCGTCGTCGAGCATTCTCGTGTAGTTGTCGAAGCCCACCATCTTGAACTCGGGGCTCAGACCGCTCCAGTCCGTGAACGAATAGTAGATGGACTGGATGAAGGGCCAGATCACGAAGAGGCTGTAAATGGCCAGGGGGGCCGCCAAGAACCCCACGATGAAACGGTATTTACCGTGTTGCATTCCTACCGACCCGATCTTCCTGCGGGCGCTGCCGCCGACGCCGCGCATCGAGAGCGGGGGACCCCGGTCACGGCCCGGGGTCCCCCGCTGCGCTCACTGGTGCTTGTAGTGCTGGATGGTGTCGTCGTTGGCCGCCTCGTCGGCGTAGGCCTGGATCTTCTTGATGGCCTCGGCCGGGGTGAGCCGCCCCGCCATCATCTCGCCGAGGCCGCCGACGCCGATCTTCTCCTTCTGCAGCGCCACGTACCAGTCCTGGAGGCGCGGGTTGACCACGTTCTGGCCGGCCTTCTCCAGGGCCGCGACACCGGACTTCAGACCGGGCGTCAGCTCGATGCCGTCGGTGCCGCCGTTGAACGCGGACAGCGACTTGACGGACGTGGTGAAGTTCTTCGACGACTCCTCGCTGAGCATGATGCGCAGCTGCTCCATGCCGCCGTCGGGGTTCTTGGCCTTGGCGGGAACGATGAAGGGCTCGCCGCCGGACGCCCAGATGGTGCCGAAGGGCATCTTGTCCGAGCTGTCGATGCCGGACGGCGCCGACACCGCGAGGTTGAAGTCCTTCGGCATGGTCTTCGCCGCCTCGTTCTCCACCCACGAACCGTTGGGGATGAAGAGCGCCTTGCCCTCGGTCCAGGCCGTCTGGGACTGGATGTGGTCCAGACCAGGGGTGCCCTTGAGGATGTAGCCCTTCTTGTAGAGCTCGTAGTACGCCTCGAAACAGGTCTTGACCGCGGGGTGCTTCCAGGCGTTCGGCTCGAGGTTGTCGATGGCGTCGAGGACCTCGGGGCCGCCGACCTTGGCGATCATCGGGTAGAGCGAGAAGGGGATGTAGTACGGGTGCTTGCCCGCGTACGTCCAGCCCGCGATGCCCTTCTTCTTCGCCTTCTCGCAGACCGCGAGCATGTCGTCCCAGGTCTCCGGGTACGTGGCGTCGAGCGAGTCCAGCGCCTTCTGGGAGTACCACACGCCGTAGACGGTGTACGCGTAGTACATGATCCAGACCGGGTCGCCGTCGAACTGGCCCATCTCGACGATGCCGGGGCGCAGGGTGTCCCGGACCTTCTTGCTCGGGTCGTCGACGGACGGCGCGTCCAGCAGCGGTGTGAGGTCGGCGAGCTGCTTCTTGCCGACGAGGACGCCCATGTCCATCTGCTCGGCCCCGGAGTTGTCGATCAGGTCCGGCGGGGTGCCCTGGTTGAAGCGCGGCTGGAGGACCGACTGGATCTTCTGGGTCGCCGAGAACTTGACCTTCGCCTTGGGGAAGTTCTTCTCGTAGACCGCCTTGGCGTCCTCGGCGTACTTCGTGCCGAAACCGCCGTCGAAGATGACCATCTCCAGCGGCGCGCTCTCGTTGACGGCGAGCGGGTTCTCCTTGGTCTTCTTGCCCTTGTCGACCTTCTCGTCGCCGCCGCTGTCGCCGCTGGCGCACGCGGACAGGAAGCTCATCGTGGGCACGGCGATCAGGCCGAGTGCTGCGGACCGCTTGATCAGATCGCGGCGGCCGACACCTTCATGGCCGCTGTGGGCGGAAGTGGATCCCATGCTCAAGTCCTCGCCTTCTCCAGGACTCAGGCGGTGAACCGGATCCTCCCGGGCACCGCGGTGATGTGCTGTGTTTTCCCGGCGACGCGGTAGCGGAAAGCGGCTGCGTCACGGGCCGGACCCCGGCCGTGAGGCCGGGTAGGACGACGTACTCGGTGCGCCCCTGCGAGGGGTTTTTCGGTGAAGCTCGGATCGTGCCGGGCCGCCCGCGACCGGACGAGCGGCCATGCGGACGCTGACAGGTATAGTCCACTTCCGGACGCGGGGGCAAGATCGAATGCAGGTTCGGTCGGCAGTCTTTCCCGAGTTGAGATCTCGCGGATATATGACACTCCCTTGGATTCCCCGCGCACCCTTTGAACCTCTCCTGGCCTCGGCCAATTGAGTGATCGCAGCAACTTGCGGCTCTTCGCATCGCATACACCGCTTCCAACACTCTTGACACCGCTGGTCACTTGACGCCCTACTGGACCTCGCACAGCGAATTGACAACGTTGTCCAACTCGCAGGGAGGGTGCTGGTAGATGCAGGGCAGATCTCGGCACAGATGGGGTTCCACGGCACTTCTGGGAGCGACCGCATTAGCGCTGGTGGTGGCCTCGCAGGGCGCCGCAGTCGCCCGGCCGGCCCAGGCGGAGGCCGCCGACCGGGAGTTCGCCTCCTCGTTCGAGACGGACGATCCCGCACCTGACTGGCTCAATACGGTCGATACGTCGCCTGACGGTACGAAACGCTCCTCGGGCGTGGACGGCGGCTACAGCAGCGGCATCCCCGGCAATGTCACCGACCATGTCACCGACGTCCGGGCGAGCGGCGAGAACACCGGCGCGGGCGAGGTGAAGGAGAACCTCGTCGACGTCGAGCCGGGCACCAAATGGCTGACCTTCGCGCCCACCGGCTGGGTGGAGTTCGACCTGGACGCCCCGGTCGAGCTCGTCACCTACGCGCTGACGTCCGCCAACGACCACACCGAGCGCGACCCGAAGGACTGGACCCTTCAGGGCTCCACGGACGGCAAGGACTGGAAGACCCTCGACAGCCGCACGGGCGAATCCTTCAGCAAGCCGTTCGAGACGAAGTCGTACGACCTCGCCGAGCCGGCCGAGTACCGGCACTTCCGGCTTGACGTCACGAAGAACAACGGCGCCTCCGACGCCCTGCAGCTCGCCGACGTGCAGTTCTCGGACGGCGGCGACGAGGAGGAGCCCACGCCCAAGGACATGCTCTCGCTCGTGGACAACGGGCCGAACGCCTCCCCGACCGCCAAGGCGCGCGCGGGCTTCACCGGCAAGCGCGCCCTGCGGTACGCGGGCACGCACAAGCCGGACGGCCGCGCCTACTCGTACAACAAGGTCTTCGACGTGAACGTCCGCGTCGGGCGGGACACCGAGCTGGCGTACCGGATCTTCCCGTCGATGGCGGACGGCGACCGCGACTACGACGCCACGAACACCTCCGTGGACCTGGCCTTCACGGACGGCACCTATCTGAGTGACCTGCGCGCCACCGACCAGCACGGGTTCGCGCTGACTCCACAGGGGCAGGGCGCGGCCAAGGTGCTGTACGTCAACCAGTGGAACAACGTCGAGTCGCGGATCGGTTCGGTCGCGGCCGGGAAGACGGTGGACCGGATCCTGGTCGCGTACGACTCGCCGAAGGGGCCCGCGAAGTTCCGCGGCTGGCTGGACGACGTCGCGCTGCGTCCCGTCGCTCCCGAGAAGCCCAAGGCGCATCTGTCGGACTACGCCTCGACCACCCGCGGCACCAATTCCAGCGGCGGCTTCTCGCGCGGCAACAACTTCCCCGCGACGGCCGTGCCGCACGGCTTCAACTTCTGGACGCCGGTCACCAACGCGGGTTCACTCACCTGGCTCTACGACTACGCACGTGCGAACAACGCGGACAACCTGCCCACCATCCAGGCGTTCAGCGCCAGCCACGAACCCAGTCCCTGGATGGGCGACCGGCAGACCTTCCAGGTGATGCCGTCGGCCGCCGCCGGCACACCGGACACCGGCCGCACGGCCCGAGCGCTCGCCTTCAAGCACGAGAACGAGACGGCGCGCCCGTACTACTACGGGGTGCGCTTCGAGAACGGCCTCAAGGCCGAGATGGCGCCCACGGACCATGCGGCCGCTCTTCGCTTCACCTATCCCGGTGACGACGCGAGCGTGGTCTTCGACAACGTCACGGACCAGGCGGGCCTGACGCTGGACAAGGAGAACGGTGTCGTCACCGGCTACTCGGACGTGAAGTCCGGACTGTCGACGGGTGCGACACGGCTCTTCGTGTACGGGACCTTCGACGCGCCCGTGACCGACGGGAGCTCGTCCGGTGTGAAGGGCCACCTGCGCTTCGACGCGGGCTCCGACCGCACCGTCACACTCCGCCTGGCGACCTCCCTCATCAGCGTCGACCAGGCCAAGGACAACCTCCGCCAGGAGATCCCGGACGGCACGTCCTTCGACACGGTCAAGTCGCGCGCCCAGAAGCAGTGGGACCGGATCCTCGGCAAGGTGGAGGTGGAGGGCGCGACACCCGACCAGCTGACGACGCTGTACTCCAGCCTCTACCGGCTGTACCTCTACCCCAACTCCGGCTTCGAGAAGGTCGGTTCGAAGTACCAGTACGCGTCCCCGTTCTCGCCGATGCCCGGCCCGGACACGCCGACGCACACGGGCGCGAAGATCGTCGACGGCAAGGTGTACGTCAACAACGGCTTCTGGGACACGTACCGGACGACCTGGCCCGCGTACTCGCTGCTGACCCCCGGTCAGGCGGGCGAGATGGTCGACGGCTTCGTGCAGCACTACAAGGACGGCGGCTGGACCTCGCGCTGGTCCTCGCCCGGATACGCGGACCTCATGACCGGCACCTCCTCGGACGTGGCGTTCGCGGACGCGTACGTGAAGGGTGTCGACTTCGACGAGAAGTCGGCGTACGACGCGGCCCTGAAGAACGCGAGCGTCGTCCCGCCGTCCTCGGGCGTCGGCCGCAAGGGCATGACCACCTCCCCCTTCCTCGGCTACACGAGCACCGACACCAAAGAGGGCCTGTCGTGGGCGCTCGAGGGCTACCTGAACGACTACGGCATCGCGAAGATGGGCCAGGCCCTCTACAAGAAGACGGGCGAGAAGCGCTACAAGGAGGAGTCCGAGTACTTCCTCGACCGGGCTCAGGACTACGTCAACCTCTTCGACTCGAAGGCCGGCTTCTTCCAGGGCCGTAACGAGAAGGGCGACTGGCGGATCGAGTCGTCCAAGTACGACCCGCGCGTGTGGGGTCACGACTACACCGAGACGAACGGCTGGGGCTACGCCTTCACCGCGCCCCAGGACTCGCGCGGACTCGCGAACCTCTACGGCGGCCGGTCCGGACTGGCCGAGAAGCTCGACGAGTACTTCGCCACGCCCGAGACCGCCTCGCCCGAGTTCAAGGGCTCGTACAACGGCGTCATCCATGAGATGACCGAGGCGCGCGATGTACGGATGGGCATGTACGGGCACTCCAACCAGGTGGCCCACCACGTGAACTACATGTACGACGCGGCCGGCCAGCCCTGGAAGACCCAGAAGAACGTCCGCGAGGTGCTGTCGAGGCTGTACACCGGCAGCGAGATCGGCCAGGGCTACCACGGCGACGAGGACAACGGCGAGCAGTCGGCCTGGTACCTCTTCTCCGCCCTCGGCTTCTATCCGCTGGTGATGGGCAGCGGCGAGTACGCCATCGGCTCACCGCTGTTCACCAAGGCGACCGTCCACCTGGAGAACGGCAAGGACCTGGTGGTCAAGGCCCCGAAGAACAGCACACGGAATGTCTATGTGCAGGGCCTGAAGGTCAACGGCAAAGCGTGGACGTCGACTTCACTCCCCCACTCGCTGATCTCCCGTGGTGGGGTGCTGGAGTTCGACATGGGCTCGAAGCCGTCGTCGTGGGGCACGGGGAAGAACGCGGCGCCGCCGTCGATCACACAGGACGACAAGGCGCCGGCGCCACGGTCCGATGTCGTGGAGGGCGAAGGGGCGTTGTTCGACAACACCTCGGCGACGGACGGGGCCGCGGCCTCCGTCGATCTGCCGATCCCCAAGGGGGCGAAGGCAGTTCAGTACACGCTGACGTCCGCGGACCGCGCGAAGGCACCCAAGGGCTGGGTCCTCCAGGGCTCGTCCGACGACGGCAGCACATGGAAGGACCTCGACAAACGCTCCGGCGAGTCCTTCACCTGGGACAAGCAGACCCGCGCGTTCTCGGTCCCGAAGCCGGGGACGTACGAGCGCTACCGGCTGGTCCTCGACGGTGAGGCGACGCTGGCGGAGGTGGAGCTGCTGGCCTGAGGCCCGCCGGTACGGTACGGGGCCTCCCCCCACGGGAGAGGGGCGGGCGCGGAGGAACCCTCCGCGCCCGCCGCGCGTCAACGGCGCGCCGTGGCAGTCTCACTTCGGGTGACGGTACCGTCGTACACAAGACCACGACGCGCACCGGCGTCCACACTCTTGTCCATGGGAGCAGTGATGACCACACCCGGGCAGGAACGGGCCACAGAGGACACCTGGATGTTCCCGCCGGCAGACGGCTGGACCTTCGACCAGGTCAAGCACTTGGAGCTGCCTTTCGACTGGGAACTCGTGGACGGAAAGATCGTGGCGCGTGGACAGACCAAGCTGTGGCACAACCACGTGCGGGACCGCATCGCGGACGCCCTCAAAGCGGCGCGTATCGAGCCCTACACGGTCGTGACCGAGCAGTGCGTGATGTTCGACGACCGGAACACCCCCAAACCCGATGTGATCGTCTACGACACCCGAGAGCTGAACTTCTTCGAGCTGGAATGCGTCCCGGTGGAGAAGCTCGCCCTCGTGGTCGAGGTGGTCTCCCCCGGATCCCGGCAGGACGACCGGGTGCGCAAGCCCGCGCTCTTCGCCGAGGCCAAGGTGCCCTGCTACTGGCGAGTCGAGCTGGACCGGGACCAGCGGCTCGCGGTGCACGAGTACTGGCTCCACGCCGAGACCCGGTCGTACATCCCGGCACCCATGCACCCCGTGCACCACGACAAACTGGTCACCGAGGTCCCGTTCCAGATCGAGATCGACATCGACGCACTCGTCGGGTTCTGACAGGCCGCTCCCGTCAGCCCACCCGACACGGGACGGCGGTCGCCGGATCACCCCCGGAGCCCTCGACCGTGTACCCGAACGTCGTGCTTTCTCCCGGATCCAGCGAGCCGTTCCAGTTGGCGTTGTGGACCATCACGTTCTGCCCGGAGTAGGTCGCGCTGCCGCTCCACAGGCTCGCGACCTTCTGGCCGCCGGGCAGTGTCCAGTCGACCATCCAGCCCAGCATCGGGACGTCGCCGGAGTTGGTGACGGTCACCTCGGACTGGTAGCCGCCGTTCCAGCTGCCCGTCGTCTTGCGGGTGGCGGTGCAGGTGCCCGGCACCGGTTCGGTGGGATTGCCCGGCTGCTTGATGCCGGTGACCTCGCCGTTTCCGCCGTCGAAGACGACGTCGGAGCAGGAGTAGAAGGTCTCCTGGCTGTCGGAGCGCTGCCAGACCATGTAGATGATGTGGCGCCCCGACTTGCCCTCAGGAAGCTTGCCGGACCAGGAGTAGTTGGCGTCGACCGTGCCCGGGGAGCCGTTGAGCGGCGGGTGGTCGACGCTCAGGAACGGCCGCTCCTCCATGTCGTTCCAGGTCAGGGTCTTGGTCGGGTCGAAGCCGTCCTTGGTGACGTAGACGTAGAACCAGCCCGGGTGCGCGGCCCAGGCGTTGTACGAGAAGTCGACGTTCGCGCCCGAGGTCAGATGCGTCAACGGCCAGTCGCTGCTCGGTGTGTTGAAGCCGGTGAAGTTGGTGTTGCCGCCGCTGCACAGCTCGCCGTCGGCCACGAAGCCACGGGTGCGGCCCGCGCCGTCCGAGCGGAGTACGGAGAACCAGTTGTAGAACGGCGTCGTGCCGCTGACCTGCTGCGCCGCCTTGCAGGCCGGGTTGACGGGCTTGATCTCACCGGTGTCGGTCAGACCGTCCTGCCAGCACAGGAAGGTCCGGCTGCCGGGCTTCATGGGCGTGCCGTGCGCTTCCGCCTCGCCGCCGGCCGTGACGACCAGGCCGAGGGCCGGGACCGTGACGAGCAGGGCCAGCAGGACGAGGAGGAAGGCTCTGCCCCGGCTGGGAAGCCGTAATCGCCGTGGGGGTCGGGGAGTTGGCGCCGAAGTGGAAGTTGTCAGGATCATGACATACCTGCCCGTCCGATCGCTCGTAGGCCGTGTGGTGTCCGTGTGCGGATACGTGGGGTGGGAGCGATTCCCGGGCGGGTTCCGGTCCACCATATGGGAGCGCTCCCACCCCACGTGGTTCTGAAGCTAGCGCGGACCCGAACCGCTGTAAACGCCTGGCGCACGAGGGTGCTCTCGCAACGTGGGACGAACTGGACACCCCGGAGCGTACGCAGACCGCCAACTCGCTTGGCCGAAGCAGGCATTGGCACTCCTTGGCCACAGCAATCCCTTGAGTCGCTTTGCGTGCAGCGCTCACTCTGATCACTGGCTTCCGCTCACCAGGCCGGAAGCGTCGTCAGCGTTCAGGGGAGGACGCCACCCATGCGAAGACTCCACGCCCTCTGGGCTGTGGCAGGAGCGGCAGGACTACTCACGGGCGCGATCACGCCCGCGGCGGCCGGTTCCGGATCACCGGTCACCGCACCGGACGCCACGCCCGTGCAGAGCGGCGCCAAGACCGGTGCCACGAACCAGCGGACCGTGACCCTCGTCACCGGCGACACCGTGTCGCTCACGACCAGCCCGGACGGCAAGTACGCCGTCGACGTCCAGCGCGGCGAGGGCCGTGAGGCCGCCACCTTCCTGTCCAGCGAACGCGACGGCGAGATCAGCGTCTTACCCTCCGACGCGCTCCCGCTGATCCAGGCGGGCCGCCTCGACCCCGCCCTGTTCAACATCACCCAGCTGGTGAAGCAGGGCTACACCGACGCCCAAGCCGGGGCCACCCCGGTCATCGCGACCTACACCAAGGGCAGTGCCACCCCCGACGGCGCGCGTCGCACACTCGCGCTCCCCGGGATCGACGGCGCCGCACTGAGCGCCGAGAAGTCCACCGCGTTCTGGGCGGACATCGCCCCCGCGCTCGGCACCGAACCGACCTCGAAGGCCGCACGCCTGCTCGGTGAGGGCATCGAGAAGATCTGGCTGGACGCCAAGGTGGAAGCGTCCCTCGATGTGAGCGTTCCGCAGATCGGCGCGCCCGAGGTGTGGCAGTCCGGCTACGACGGCAAGGGCGTCAAGGTCGCGGTCCTGGACACCGGTGTGGACGCCGGGCACCCGGACCTCGCGGGCAGGATCGCCGAGTCACGCAGCTTCGTGCCCGACCAGGCCGTGCAGGACGGTCACGGCCACGGCACCCACGTGGCGTCCACGATCGTCGGCTCGGGCTCGGCTTCGGACGGCAAGCTCAAGGGCGCGGCCCCCGGTGCGGAGCTGCTGGTCGGCAAGGTGCTGGGCAACGACGGCCGCGGCCAGACCTCCTGGATCCTCGAGGGCATGCAGTGGGCGGCGAACTCGGGAGCGAAGATCGTCTCGATGTCGCTGGGCGGTACCGCGTCGGGCCCCTCCGACGTGCTGAGCGAGACCGTGGACGGGCTGTCCGCGTCCACAGGCACCCTCTTCGTGGTGGCCGCCGGCAACACCGGCCCGGCGGAGGGGACCATCGGCACGCCCGGCATCGCCGACTCCGCGCTGACGGTGGGCGCGGTCGACAAGTCCGACAAGCTGGCCTCCTTCTCCAGCCGGGGCCCGCGCCTCGGTGACTCCGCGATCAAGCCGGAGATCACCGCGCCGGGCGTGGGCATCATCGCGGCCCGCGCCGCCGGCACCAGCATGGGCACGCCCGTCGACGACAACTACACGTCGTCGAACGGCACTTCGATGGCGACTCCGCATGTCTCGGGCGTCGCCGCGCTGGTCGCCCAGGCGCATCCGGACTGGACGGGCCGGCAGATCAAACAGGCCCTCGCCAGCACCGCGAAGACCAGCCCGGACACCACCGTGTTCGAGCAGGGCGACGGCCGGGTGGACGCCGTGCAGGCCGTCGAGCAGGGCGTCTTCGCGACTCCGGCGCTCAGCTTCGGCACGTACAAGGACAGCGACACCGAGACCGACAGCAAGGACATCACCTACACCAACACCACTGACGAAGCAGTGGAGTTGAAGCTCTCCTCGTCCCTCACCGCGGCCACCCCGGCCACGGGCCTCGTGACCGTCCCGGCGAACGGCACGACCACCGTCGCGGTCACGGTCGCCCCCGCCGACCAGGCCGAGGGCCGGTACACGGGCCACATCACCGCGAGCGCCGACGGCGTCCGGGTCACCACGGCCGTCGGCTTCGAGAAGCAGCCGAGGACCTACCGCCTGAAGGTGTCGCTGGTGAACCGCGGCGGCAAGCCGTCCACCACGCCATCGATCTTCGTGCTGCAGGAGCTGAACGGCGCGTACCCGGCAACGACCGGGTACATCGGCAGCGGCTACACCCTCAATGTGCCGGCCGGCACGTACTCCACGGCGGCCTGGATCCCGGAGCGGGACGCGGGCGGACTGGAGGTCGCCACCTCGGTCGTCGGTGATCCCGAGATCAAGGTCGACAAGGACACCGAGGTCGTCCTCGACGCCCGCAAGGCCGTCGAGATCAAGCCGAAGACCAAGGAGGACTCCGAGTTCCAGGGGTTCATCACCAGCTGGCACCGGGAAGGTCCGGGTTCCGCCCAAAGGGTGACGTACCTTCAGAACTGGTGGACCGACCGCGTCTACGTCGCTCCGACCGAGAAGGTCACGGAGGGCATGTTCGAGTTCGTCTCCAAGTTCCGGCTGGCCGCCAAGGAGTTGACGGCGAGCGTCACCAGTCCCGAGAAGTACGCACTTCCCCTCGACTACGCACAGACGCGGAACGGCCTTCCGGCCGGTTTCAGCGGCGAGCGGACGGCGCGGGCGGTGGCCGCCGGCAGCGGCAGCGCGGCCGACTTCGAAGGGCTCGACGTCAAGGGCAAGGTGGCGGTCGTCCGGCTGCCGGCCGGGAAGACGGCGGACGAGGCGCTGGCCAACGCGACCAAGGCCGGGGCCGGTTACGTGATCGCGTACCGCGAGACGCCCGGGTACTGGATCTCCTGGGTGAACAGCGCGACGATTCCGCTGATGGTCGCCACCGGCGAGGACGGCGCGAAACTCGGGGCACTGCTCGAGAGCGGGAAGAAGGTCACGCTGAAGCTGGACGGCACCGCGGTCAGCCCGTACGTCTACAACGTGATGTTCCCGCAGACCGGCGCCATCGCGAAGAACCAGACGTACTCCCTGAACAGCTCCAACACCGTGCGGCACAAGGTCCGTTACCACGGGGGCAAGGCCGGCCAGGTCGGCAAGGACGCCGTCTACCGGTACCGCCCCTCGCAGTCCGCGGCCATCGAGGCCAGCTACAAGACGCCACTCGGCACGGAGCGCACCGAGTACTACAACGTCGCCCCCGACACCCGTGTCTGGCACGCCGTCTACCCCGACGTGAATGCGCCCCTGGCCCAGTGGAACACCCTGCGGACCTTCGACAAGGCGGGCCGGGTACCCACCGAGGACTGGCTGCGCCAGGTCGTGCGCCCGGCGTCCAGTGAGCAGTACGGCGTCTCCCAGCGCACCGGCGACAAACTCGCCCTCAAAATACCGGAGTTGAGCGATGCCACACCCGGTCACTACGGGTACGTGGACAATGCCCAGGACACCGCGAAGGGCGCGCTGTACGCGGACGGGAAGCTGATCGGCGACTCCGTGCGCGGATCAGGAACCTTCGACGTCCCGGCGGCGAAGACCGCGTACCGCTTCGTTCTCGACGCCCGGCGCACGGCCGACTGGGCGACGTACTCCACGAGCACCCACACCGAATGGTCCTTCGCCTCGGCGCGCACGGAACAGCAGACGGCGCTGCCGCTGCTCTCCGTCGATTACGACGTGGACGGGCTGGACCTCCTGAACCGGGTCGAGTCCAAGGGGAGGTCGGAGCTCGGACTCTCCGTCCGGGACCAGCACAAGAGCATCACGACCGGTCAGCTGAAGGCCTGGGTCTCCTACGACGACGGCACCACCTGGAAGGAGGTGAAGGTCCGGTACGGCAAGGCGGAACTCAAGCACCCGAAGGGCGCCGAGTTCGTGTCGCTGCGCGTGCGGGCCGCCGACCGGGACGGCAACGCGGTCGACCAGACCGTGGTGCGGGCGTTCGGCCTGAAGTAGACGGCCTGAAGCAGACGGCATCCGGGCCGGTACTAACAGCCTTAACAAACATTGCCTACCGTGCCGAGCCATGGCGAACACGGCATACGACACGGCAGACCAGACCCCTGCCGCGAGCCCCTGGGCCGCGGTGGGGGTCTCCGCCTTCGACGAGCGGGTATACCGGGCGATCCTCCACCAGCCCGATGCAGGAGCGGCCGGCTGGGCGCTCCTGACCGGAGCCTCCCCGGCCAGGGTGCGCGAATCCTGTAACCAACTGCTCGCGGTCGGGTTGCTCCAGCCGCCGGATTCCATGGGGGGATTACGCGCGATCGACCCGAGAGTGGCGATCCGCGGGCTGATCAGACGGCGCGAGACGGTGTCCGAACTGCTCGCCGCCACCGCCGAGGAGATGGCTACCGCGTACGAGGCCGGG
Organism: Streptomyces scabichelini; assembly: GCF_011045015.1. Classification (GTDB taxonomy): domain Bacteria; phylum Actinomycetota; class Actinomycetes; order Streptomycetales; family Streptomycetaceae; genus Streptomyces; species Streptomyces scabichelini. The sequence goes on from NZ_JAAKZY010000124.1 coordinate 14,294, forward strand.
CTGCTGCGTGAGGAGCCGTCCCGGCTGATCGAGGTCGCTTCCGGCGAGGGTGCCATCGCCGCCCGCCTGGAGGAGATGTACGCGCGCGCCGAGCACGAAGTGTGCCTCTTCGACACGCCTCCGTATCTCGCACCGCCCACACGGCAGTTGGATCTCCAGGCCGATCTGCTCAGCCGCGGGATCGCCTCTCGCGGGATCTACGCGACGGCCGGCCTCGAAGATCCGAACGTCCTCTCCCGCACCTGGAGGATGGTCGAACTCGGCGAGCAGGCCCGGGTGCTGCCCACCGTGCCGGTCAAACTGCTGGTGGTCGACGGCCGCAGGGCGATGCTCCCGCTGACCCCCTCCGCGGCGGGCGGCTACTGCGCCGTCGTGGTGTGGCACTCGGCGGTGACCGAAGCCCTGCAGCAGCTTTTCGAGATGGCCTGGCAGCAGGCGACACCGCTCGGCCAGCCGATCGGCGACGGTGAACTCCCCGAGGGTGAACGGACGTTGATCAGGTTGCTGGCGGCCGGGATGAAGGACGAGGCGGTGGCCCGCCATCTGGGGGTGAGCCTGCGGACCCTGCGGCGGCGGGTGAGTGAGCTGCAGGAGCGGCTGGGGGCGACGAGCCGGTTCCAGCTGGGGGTGCGGGCCTCGCAACGCGGCTGGCTCTGATCGCGAAGGGCCGCACCACGTGCGGAGTGCGGCCCAACTTCCGTACAGGAAAGCCTACTTGCGGATCAATTGCGGATCAGACCGACCGCCAACAGCCTTGGCCGAAGGGGGCATTGGCACGCTCCGGCCACAGGAATCCCTTGAGCCGCATTCCCCACAGCGCCCACCCTGATCACTGGCTTCCGCTTACCAGGCCGGAAGCGATTTCAGTGTTCAGGGGAGGAAGTCCACACATGCGAAGACTCCACGCCCTCTGGGCCGTGGCAGGAGCGGCCGGACTGCTCGCGGGGGCCATCACCCCCGCGATGGCCGGCCCCGAGTCCCCGGTCACCGAGCCGGGTGCCACGCCCGTGCCGAGCGTCACCGCGCCAGGCAGCACCAGCACGCAGACCGTCACCCTCATCACCGGTGACACCGTCACCCTCACCACCGCCGCCGACGGCAAGTCCGCCGTCGACGTCCGGCGCGGCAAGGGCCGCGCGTCCGCCACCTTCCTGTCGAGCGAGCAGAAGGGCGAGGTCAGCGTCGTACCGAACGACGCGATCCCGCTGCTTCAGGCGGGCCGTCTCGACCCGGCCCTGTTCAACGTCACCCAGCTCGTCAAGCAGGGGTACGCGGACTCCAAGACCGGCGCCATCCCGCTGATCGCCACCTACCGTCAGGGGAACACGACCCCCGAAGGCGCGCGCAGGACGCTGTCCCTGCCCGGCATCGACGGCGCCGCGCTCACCGCGAAGAAGTCGACCGCCGAGAAGTTCTGGGCGGACATCGCCCCCGACGCCGAGAACACGGCCGCCGAGCCCACGGCCAAGGCGGCCAGGCAGCTCGAAGGCGGCCTCGACAAGCTCTGGCTGGACGCCAAGGTCAAGGCGTCCCTCGACGTCAGCGTCCCGCAGATCGGCGCTCCCGAGGTGTGGCAGGCGGGCTACGACGGCAAGGGCGTCAAGATCGCCGTCCTGGACACCGGCGCGGACACCGGACACCCGGACCTCGCGGGCAAGATCACGGAATCGAAGACCTTCGTGCCCGATCAGGCGGTACAGGACGGCCACGGCCACGGCACCCACGTCGCGTCCACGATCGCCGGCTCGGGCGCTGCCGCCGACGGCAAGCGCAAGGGCGTGGCGCCGGGCGCGGAGCTGATGGTCGGCAAGGTCCTCAACAACGCGGGCTCCGGCCAGACGTCGTGGATCATCGCCGGCATGCAGTGGGCAGCGGACTCCGGCGCGGACATCGTCTCCATGTCCCTCGGCGGTACGGCTTCCGGCCCCTCGGACCCGATGAGCGAGACGGTGGACGAGCTGTCCGCGTCGACGGGCGCTCTCTTCGTGATCGCCTCGGGCAACTCGGGCCCGCGGGAGCAGACCGTCGGCACGCCGGGCATCGCCGACTCGGCGCTCACGGTCGGCGCCGTCGACAAGTCCGACAAGCTCGCCTCGTTCTCCAGTCGTGGCCCGCGCCGCGGCGACTACGCGGTCAAGCCGGAGATCACCGCGCCCGGCGTCGGCATCACGGCGGCCCGCGCCTCCGGTACCGCCATGGGCACGCCGCTCGACGACAACTACACGGCGGCCAACGGCACTTCGATGGCGACCCCGCACGTGGCGGGCGCGGCGGCGCTGGTCGCGCAGGCCCATCCGGACTGGACGGGCGAGCAGATCAAGCAGGCCCTGGCCAGTACCGCGAAGACGAACGCCGACAACTCCGTGTTCGAGCAGGGAGACGGCCGCGTCGACGCCGTGCGGGCGGTCACCCAGAACGTCTTCGCGACCTCGGCGCTGAGCTTCGGCAAGTACGAGGACGGCGACACCGAGGTCGACAGCAAGGACATCACCTACACCAACACCACTGACGCGCCCGTGGAGTTGAAGCTCTCGTCGAGCCTCGCCGGTGTCACCCTGGGGGCCGGCACCGTGACCGTGCCCGCGAAGGGCACCGCCACCGTCCCGGTCGGCGTCGACCCGGCGAAGCAGGCGCAGGGCCGGTACGCGGGCCACATCACCGCGACCGCCGACGGCGTCCTGGTCACGACGGGTGTCGGCTTCGAGAAGCAGCCGAAGAAGTACGACCTGAAGGTCTCCCTGGTGGGCCGCGACGGCAAGCCGACCACCAGGGCGTCGCTCTACACGTTGCAGGAGCTCAATGGCGCCTACGCCAACGCCTACGGCAACGTGGGCGCCACCGGGACCTGGGAGGTCCCGGCCGGTACGTACTCCATGGCCACCTGGATCTACGACGCGGACGCGGGCGGCGTGGCCGTCGGCACGTCGGTCGTCGGTAATCCCGAGATCAAGGTCGACGGGGACACCGAGATCACGCTCGACGCCCGCAAGGCGGTGGAGATCAAGCCGAAGACCAAGGAGGACACCGAGCACCAGGGCTTCAGTACCTCCTGGCACCGCGAAGGGCCCGGCAGCTCCTGGGGGTTGACGTACAGCCAAGGCCCCTGGACCGAGCACATCTATGTGACGCCGACCGAGAAGGTCACCGAGGGAACCCTCGAGTTCTACGCCAAGTTCCGTTTGTACGCGAAGGAGTTGACGGCGAGCGTCACCAGTCCCGAGAAGTACGCGCTGCCGCTCGACTACACGCAGACGTACAACGGCTTCCCGGTGAAGATCACGGGTGACCGGAAGGTGCAGGCGGTGGACGCGGGCGCCGGCACGGCGGCCGACTTCGAGGGACTCGACGTCAAGGGCAAGGCGGTGGTGGTCGGGGTCGCCGCCGACACGTGGGGGCCGGACGAGGCGATGGCCAACGCGACCAAGGCGGGCGCGAGTTATCTGATCGCGTACCGCAAGAAGGCCGGCCACTGGATCACGGCCGTGGACAGGGCGACGACGATGCCGGTGATGGTCGCCACCGGCGAGGACGGCGAGAAGCTCACCACCCTGCTGAAGAGCGGCAAGAAGGTCACGCTCAAGCTGGGCGGCACAGAGGTCAGCCCGTACGTCTACAACGTGACCCTCCCGCAGTCCGGAGCGATCTCGCCGGACCAGACGTACACCCTGGACCGCTCCACCACGGCGAAGGTGACGAGCCGTTACCACGCGGGCAGGGCGGGCGAGTTGGGGGCCGACACCGTCTACACCTTCCGCCCCTGGCAGCTGGTCGCGGTCGAGACCAGCGACTACATGCAACTCGGCCGGGAACGTACCGAGTACTTCAACGTGAGCCCCGACACCCGCGTCTGGCACACCGTCTACCCGTCCTGGGAGGCGAACGGGGGCCAGTGGAACACCCTGCGGACCTACGGCAAGGCGGGCACCCAGCCGAGCGAGGACTGGCTGCGCCAGGTCGTACGCCCGGCGACGAGCACCGAGTACGGCCTCTCGGAGCGCACCGGCGACAAACTCACCCTCCAGGTGGCGGAGTTGAGCGATTCGATGTCCGGTCACTACGGGTACGTCAGAGACGCCGGCGACACCGCGCAGGGCAAGCTCTACGCGGACGGGCAGCTGGTCGGCGACTCGACGGTCGGCGGGTACGGCGTGTTCGACGTCCCGGCGGCGAAGGCCTCGTACCGCTTCGTGCTCGACACGCAGCGCAAGGCCGACTGGACGCCGTACTCGACGAGCACCCACACCGAATGGTCCTTCGCCTCGGCGCACACCGATGAGGAGACGGCGTTGCCCCTGCTCTCCGTCGACTATGACCTGGACGGGCTCGACCTCCTCAACCGTGCTGAGTCCAAGCGGGAGTTGGAGCTCGGGCTCTCCCTCCGGGATCAGGAGGGAAGTGTCAAGGCCAAGGCCCTCAAGGCCTGGGTCTCGTACGACGACGGCGCGTCCTGGAAGGAGACGAAGGTCCGGAACGGCGAGGCCGAGATCAAGCACCCGAAGGGCGCGGAGTTCGTGTCGCTGCGCGTACAGGCCTCCGACGGCGCCGGAAACCAGGTCGATCAGACCGTAATGCGGGCGTATGGCCTGAAGTAGGAGCGCCGCCAAAAGCGGTGCGGCAGCCTTAACAAAGATCCTCTAGCGTGCCGGGCCATGGTGAACACGGCATACGACTCGGCACACAGACAGACGCCACTCAGACAGCCGGCACTCAGACAGACCCCCGCCGCGAGCCCCTGGGCCGCGGTGGGGGTCTCCACGTTCGATGAGCTGCTGTACCAGGCGATTCTCCATCAGCCCGATGCGGGCGCGGGCGGCTGGGCGCGGCTCACCGACGCGTCCCCGGCCCGGGTGCGCGAGGCCTGCGACCGGCTGCTCACGCTCGGTCTGCTCCAGCCGCCCGATTCCACCGGCGGGTTACGGGCCGTGGATCCGCGGGTGGCGATCCGGGCGCTGATCCGGCGGCGCGAGACCGAGTCCGAGCTGCTCGCCGCCACCGCCGACGAAATGGCGACCGCGTACGAGGCGGGGCTGCTGCGCGAGGAACCGTCGCGCCTGCTCGACGTCGTGTCGGGCGAGGGCGCCAACGCCGCGCGCCTGGAGGAGCTGTACGCCCGCGCCGAGCGCGAGGTGTGTGTCTTCGACACTCCCCCGTATCTCGCCCCGCGCACCCCGCAGTTGGACCTCCAGGCGGATCTGATGAGCCGCGGCGTCGTCTACCGCACGGTGTACGCGGCCACCGCCCTGGAGGACCCGGACGTGCTGTACCACGCCTGGAAGATGGTCGAACTCGGCGAGCAGGCCCGGGTGCTGCCCACCGTGCCGGTCAAACTGCTGGTGGTCGACGGCCGCACGGCGATGCTGCCGCTGACCGCGTCGGCCGCGGGCGGCTACTGTGCCGTGGTCGTACGGCACTCGGCGGTGACCGAGGCGCTGCAGAAACTCTTCGAGCTGGCCTGGCAGCAGGCGACGGTGCTGGGTCAGCCGGTCACCGACGGTGAACTCACCGAGGGCGAGCGGGCGTTGACGCGGCTTCTCGCCGCCGGAATGAAGGACGAGGCGGTGGCCCGACACCTGGGAGTCAGCCTGCGGACGCTGCGTCGGCGGGTGAGCGATCTCCAGGAGCGGCTGGGCGCGGCGAGCCGGTTCCAGCTGGGGTTGCGGGCGGCGCAGCGAGGCTGGGTGTGACGGCATGACGCGAGGGGCCGCACCCCTGTGTCCTACCAGGGATGCGGCCCCTCGACTGCCGTGCCGGAACGCTTACTTGATCGCTTACTTACGGATCAGGCTGCGCAGCACGTACTGAGACATGCTTCGATTGCCGTTCTTAACCCTATTCACCGCCGCCGTTTGGCCTCACTCTCGACCAACCACACAAAACGCCTGGTCAGAGGCGTGCCGAGGGATACAAATAGGCACTAACTCGCAGTTGGTGAAGCACCTCAGTCCACATGCTTCGGTTGCGGTACTTGAGATCGCCACCTCCCCTGAAATCCGACGTTGCGATCGACCCGGGATCCGAGCCGAGCTTCCGCGCTTGGCACCGGCTTCGTCGGTCATGGGTGGGCATGGCAGCGCTGCTGCGGGCAGGCGAAGACCAGTCGTCCTGAGCGAAACCGACGCGTTCGACTGACGAGTCGAGAGCGGCTCGTACTTGAGGAAGGAGGCTGTCGGTGTGAGGTCTCAGGAGATGCTTAACCGTTTGTGCTCCGGACATGGTTGACACGTTCGGCTGAACGTCCGCTATCCCCCAACTGCCGGTGCGCCTCGGCGCCCTGCCACGGGCCGGCGGCCAGCAGGATGGTTCCGCTGCGCCGCAGTACGGCGGCCAGCCGCCGTGCGATCCGGTCGGGCACGTCTCCCAGCGGCCCTACCAGGACGACGGGGACCGCCTCGGCGACGGTGGCCAGGACCTGCGCCCACTGCCGGCCCGGGTCGTCGATCCGCATGCCGCTCGCCAGGTCAAGCCCTGCGGCCTCGGCCGCGAGCGCCCCCATCTGCGGCAAGCCCACCGCGGCCCAGCCGACGGCCTCCGTGGACGCTTCCGCCGCCAGCGCGAGCAGCAGCGGCATGTCCCCGCCGGCGCTTGCCGCCGTGCCGGGGCGGATCCGTCCGCCCGGCAGCAGAGCACTCAGCGGCGAGGACGACGCCGACTCACCGGCGCCGCCCCCCGAACGCACCCTCGCCACCGGTCTTGCAGTCACGACCCGATATTCGTACATCCGTTCTAATGAATCAAGAGCGACAGCACGTGTTCCACGAGGTCGCGACCCAGCGAGGTGGGGGACCACCCGGGGCAGGACCTCGGGACAGGTGTGACGCTCAGTGATATATGGCTATGCGCGATGAAATTTGGCCGCTCGGGCTGCCCTGCTCATCGTGGAGCAGGATGGTCCGCTCGTTCGTGACGTCGTTCCGGACCTGATCGCCGAGCCGATCGTCCTCCTGGCGGAGGAAACCGCAGTGGGTGCTGGGCCGTCCTCTGGTTAACGATCCAAGTGGAGGCGTTGATGGGGCTGGTACGCACACTGCTGCCGTTGCCGCGTGCAGCGGCCCGGCTGAGCCCACGGGTGGGCGGGCCGCTACACGGCGCCGCATTGATGCACTGCCTCGCCCCTGGCTGGGTGCTACTGCGGCCGCCGTCGCCGAAGAGCCGGCTGGCCTGGGCCGAGGAGGTGGTTGTCGTGTACCAGACGCTGGTCGACGCGGAGGGCCCGCGTCAGCGGCACCGGGATCTTCTGGCCCGTGCCCTGACTCTGCACACTTCCGCGCTCCTGCTCATCGGCCGCCATGAACAGGCGTGCACTGCGATGGACGCGTCGCTGGCCGTACCGGGCGCGGGGTGGTCGCCGGCGCAGCGGGCGGCCTTGCTGCACGTTCGGACACAGGCGCTGTTTGCCCTTGGACGGCTCGACGAGGCGATGGCATCGGCGAGGAAATGCGTGGCAGCGTACCGCCGCCTGCTCCCCACGCGCCAGGAGCGGGCGCTGGGCGGCCTACCCGGCGCGCTGCGCACATACGCGCTGGTGTTGGGCACCCTCGGCCGTACGGAGGAGTCCGTGGCCGCTTACGAGGAGTGCGCCGCGCTGTTGCGAGACATGTCGCTGCGGGAGTTGGGGCGCGTGCTGCCGCTACGGGCACGCGTGCTGAGCGAATTGACCACCCGATTGGGGGACTTGGGCCGTTACGAGGAGGCCCTGACCGTCGGCAGGCAGGCGTGGGAGGCAGCCGACAGCGTTCTCGCGTGGACCTTCCCGGACATCGTCGGGCCGCTGCGCATCCGGCTTCTGACGGACCTGGCTCACTGTCACGAGGTCACCGGCAACCTGCCTACGGCGCGTACGACCGCCGACAAGGCCGTCGCCGAGGCCCGCACCCTGACCGACCGGGACCGGACAGAGGGCCGGCGGTGGCTGACCGTGACACTCGCCGGTCTGGCAGACCTCGTCGGCGAACTGGGGGAGCTCGCCGAAGAGTTGGGCACCCGCCGGGAGCTGGCGGACCTGTGCGCCTCTCTCGCTGCCGAGCAGCCGGAGGTCTACGACCCCCTTCTCGCCGAACACCTTGAGCGGCTGGCCGACTGCCACGAGGCCACAGGGGAGCGGCTCGCGGCTGTAAGGGCGACAGAGCGCAGTGTGGCTGCCTACCGGCGTGCCGCAGACCGCGAGCCCGCTGCGTATGAACCACAACTCGCGCGCGTCCTGGCCAACTTGAGTCTGTGCCGTCAGGACGACGGCGCCTTCGACGACGCTGTGACCGTCGCTCGCGAGGCGGTAGCCCTCACCCGGCGCCTGGCCGAGTCCGACTGGCCGACCTATCACGCCCTGACCGCCCGCCGTCTGCGAGTCCTCGGCGGCGCTCTGCGCCGTAGCGGCGAGCACGTGGCGGCTGTCGCCTGCTACGAGGAGTCGGAATCCATATCGCAGGATGCGATGGAAAGCGCCGAGGCTGACGGGCAGTCTTCCGCCCTCGCTGCTGCTCAGTCAGGCCTCGCCGTCTCGCTCGACGAGGCGGCGAGGGCCCACCTTTCCGCCGGCCGCTTCGCCGAAGCGGCCGCTGAGCTACGTTCCCTCCTCGCACTGACCCGCCGCACCGGTCGCACCGACGTCCACGCCCGGTGCGTCACTGCTTTCGCGGATGCCCGCGCTGGACATGGGGACGCGGTCGTACGGGCCTGGGGGCAGGCGACGGGAAAGGGCTTCCCGACGTTCGTATACCGTCTGCCCTCGACGGGGGCACGGACATCGCCCGCCACCTAGGAACTGCACGCTCAGGTTCGGGCCCGCCTCCGAATCACGTACATCGAAGTCCCTTGATCGGCAAGCCGCGGCGGGGAATACGCAACGATAACCGGAGTGGCCAGAAATCGCTGAGCAGACTGGCCAACCGCCCTTGAGCACACTCCCCTCACCAGCAGGCCCATCACCGTCTCCGGCCATCTATCACTGGAGGTGTGCGACACGAGGTCGCACCAAGTAAGTGAGGACAGCCACGTGAAGGAGGTATCGACCGGCTGAACTTCGGGCCAGTGAGCGTTTTCAGCGTTGCCTCTCCAGGGTGAGAACGGCTTTGGTGATGACGCTCATGCGGTTGGGGCTGATGCGGGATCTGTGGAAGATCTGCCAGGACTTCAGCCGTGCCATGCCTCGTTCGACGGGTGCCCGGGCCGCGGACAGGGCGGCGGGGGTGCCCACGTGACGTCCTGTCAGAGGCCGTCTTCCAGGGGGTTCCTGTCAGCTAGGCAGTTTCGTTTGGATCAGCGGGCGGACCAGAGGAAGATGCCTGCCACGTGGAGTCCGGCCAGGTAGATGGTTGCGGTCTTCTCGTAGCGGGTGGCGATCCCGCGCCACTGTTTCAGGCGGTTGATGCATCGCTCGACGGTGTTGCGCTGCTTGTAGGTCTCGCGGTCGAAGGCCGGCGGCCTGCCTCCACGGCTGCCCCGTCGCAGCCGGTGGCCTCGCTGGTCCGCCGGGACCGGGATCACCGCCCGGATGCCGCGCTTTCGCAGGTGTTCCCGGATCGCGCGGGACGAATAGGTGTTGCGGGTCATGACGTTGATGGCGCCGGCCGGGGGGTTGGGCAGTGCCGTTGGATCTTCGAGGGTCATTCGGGACGCTTGGTGAGTCTGGTGCTGAGGTCCCAGAGCTTCTGCTGGATGCTCGGATCGTAGGCATCGGCGTGTGCCCTTGCGGCACGGGTGCGGTCGTAGAACTGCCCGGTCACCCCTTCGAGTGCGGGGGCGAGGATGAGGCGCAGGGTGGCCTGCAGGCCGTCTTCGAGGGCGTCGATGCTGTAACCGACCGAATCCAGGACCATCTTGGTCGGCATAAAGGTGGCCGGGTGCAGGCTGTTGACCGTGACCCGGTGCGGGTCGAGTTGTCGGGCAAGCACGAAGCCCGTGGCGATCATCGCCAGTTTGGACTGGCCGTAGGCGCGCATGCCCGAGTAGCCGTGTTCGAGGGTGGGGTCGTCAAAGTTGATCGGGGTCTGGCCGATCGAAGCGACGTTGACGATACGGGCGGGCGCGCCGCGGTCGAGCAGCGGCAGCAAGCGCCGGGTCAGCGCGAACGGGGCGAGATGGTTGACCGCGAAGCGGAGCTCGTGCCCGTCGAGGGTGAGCTGGCGGTCGGTCCCGTCGGGTTCGCCGCCGCCGATGCCGGCGTTGTTGACCAGCACCGAGATGTGATCGGTGAACTCGGTGATCTCGTCCGCAAGGCGGTGCACTTGCGCCAGCTCGGAGAAGTCGGCCCGGACCGTGTGGATCGAGGCCGGTGCATCGGCAAGCGTGGTGGCCAGTTCGTCGAGCCGGCTCTGGTTGCGCCCGTGGAGGATGAGCGTCGTTGCGGGCTGGCGTGCGAGGGCGCCGCTGAGTGCGCGGCCAAGCCCGTCGGTTGCTCCAGTGATGACGATGGTTCGATCGGGCATGCGCTACTCCTCGCCGGGGTGTTCGTGCAGCAGTCGTCGGATGGCGGTGATGTCGTCTTGGTCGAGCAGGCGCTCGGTGGCGAGGACCCGGTACCAGATCAGGCCGAACACCAGGTCGGCGGCGAAGGCTGCCGTCAGGTGAGCGGGCTTGTCGCCTCGGGCCGCAGCCCGCTCGACGATGGTCTCGAGCGCAGCCCTGCGTTTGTTCAGGAAGCCGTCCTGGAAGCGGTGCCGGAAGTCTGCGTCGCGCTGCGCCTCGGCCATCAAGGAGCGCAGGACGGGGACCACCCCCGGGAAGGCCATCAGGGCGGCGGAGCCACGCAGGAACGCGTCCAGCTCCGCGTCGAATGAACCCTGGTCCGCGGTTGAGACCTTCAGGTCTGCCTTGAGCGCCAGGGCTTCGAGCAGGACGTCCGCCTTTGTGGGCCACCAGCGGTACAGGGTCTGCTTGCCTGCCCCGGCGCGGGCGGCGATGCCCTCGATGGTGAGGTCTGGGAAGCCGACCTCGATCGTGAGCTCGTAGGCCGCGGTGAGGATCGCAACCCTCGTCTGCTCGCTCCGCTTGCGGCCGCGGGCGGGTGTCGTAGCGCCGGTCATGCGTGCCAGCCTAACCCATTATCGAGACGTCGTGTCTCGAAATGATGCTACGCTCATGTGAGACGTGACGTCTCGAAATAAGGAGTGAGCATGTCCACTGCACTCGTGATTGGTGGCACGTCGGGGGTCGGCCTGGCGGTCGCCCGGCAACTCGCCAGCCGAGGACACGCGGTCCACATCGCCGGACGAAACACAGAGCGGCTCAATCGGGCGACGGCGGCCATCGACGGAGACGTCCACGGGCACCTCCTCGACGCCGCCGACGCGGAGGCGGCCGCGTCGCTCGCGGCGAGGATCGCCCCGATCCGCCACCTCGTCATCACCCTCGCCGGCAAGGGCGGCGCCGGCCCGCTCGGCGACTTGCCGCTCGATGGCCTGCGGCAGGCGTTCGAGGAGAAGTACTGGCCCACCGTCACCGCACTCCAGGCCTCGCTCGCTCACCTCAGCGAGGACGCCTCGATCACCCTCGTCGGAGCCGTCACAGCGAGGGCGGCCCTGCCCGGCACAGCCGGGATCGGCTCGCTCAACGCCGCCGTCGAAGGGCTCGTCCAACCGCTCGCCGCCGAACTGGCGCCGATCCGGGTGAACGCCGTCTCGCCGGGATACGTGGACACGCCCTGGTGGGACGATCTCGCCGCCGAGGACCGATCCGGGTTCTTCAAGCAGGCCGCCGACGCCCTGCCCACCAAGCGCATAGCCACCGCCCCGGATGTCGCCGAGGCCATCGTGCTGCTGGCCACCAACCCCAACATCACCGGCACCGTCATCGAAACAGACGGCGGCGCACGCCTCACCGCCTGACACTTCTTCACCATTGCCGAGCCGCCGCACCGCCGTGGCAAACGGCTTCGGCGAGCAAGTGATGGCCTGCATGCAGAACGGGGTCGCGAGCAGCGGCTCGCGACCCCGTTCTGCGCCGCCTCAAGGAGCCTTCTCGTGACGCACGCCAACGCACCTCTATCCATCGAAGGACGCCGTCGACTCGTCGAGCGATGCAAGACGCGGCCGGTCGCCCACGTCGCAGCGGAGATGGGGATATCCCGCGCCTGCGCATCGAAGTGGGTCAACCGCTACCACCGCCACGGTGAGCTGGGCTTGCACGATCTTCCTTCAACGCCGCGCCGCCAGCCGACCGCGACAGACGCCGCTGTCGTGGCCCGGATCGAGGACCTCCGACGCGACCAGAAATGGTCGGCGTCCCGGATCGCGTTCGAGCTCCAGACGGAGGGCGTCACGATCAGTCGCCGCACAGTGTCACGGCACCTGCTCGCGGTCGGGCTGAACCACCGCAAGTTCATCGACCCGAACGGCCAATCGAACCGGGAGCCGCGGAAGATCACCGCGCGCCGCCCCGGGCACATGGTCCACGTCGATGTGAAGAAGGTCGGCCGGATCCCTGACGGCGGCGGCTGGAGAGCCCACGGACGCGGCAGCGAACAGGCCAAGAACGTCGAGCGTCGCAAGTAGAAGAGCGAGCGCGGCGGCTACATCTACCTCCACTCCGCCGTCGACGGGTTCAGCCGACTCGCCTACACCGAGGCCCTGCCCGACGAGAAAGCAGCAACCGCCATCGCGTTCATGCACAGGGCGAGAGCATGGTTCGCCGCCCACGGCATCATCCACATCGAACGGATCGTCACCGACAACGGAGCCTGCTACCGCGCCAACGCGTTCGCCCGAGCAGTCCTCGGGTCACGCCACCAGCGGATCACGCCCTACACCCCGCGACACAACGGCAAGGTGGAGCGCTATAACCGGATCATCGCCGAGGAATTCCTCTACGCCCACACCTGGCTATCTGAAGATCAACGCGTCCGCCGCCGACGCCGTGCCGCCAGCGAGGTGGCATGCTTGGCAGACCGGTGCATGACGGCCTGAAGTCGCAGTCCAACCGGTCAACCACGGCACAAGCCGTAAGGCGGATCCCTCACTCACCTTCAGGGCAGCGACATGTGGGGAGCAAGCACCGTCGTACGGCCAAGGATTCCTCAACTTCCGATAGCCGGGGTTACCAATAACATCGCTGTTTACCAGGGTGTCTCCCGTTCAGAGGTCCAATCTCGGGGTCAGGAGTCGAGCCGGAAACAGATCAGCCGGTCGAGGTCCTCGACGTGGACGGTCGGCCGGCCGGTGGTGAGCTCCTCGACCTCGGTCCTGGTCAACCCCCGTGCGATGGCTGCGCCTTCGAGGCGGTCGGCCGGCTCAGCGACGACCCAGACCATGCCGCCAGGGGTGAGCAGGTGCCGTACGCGGTCGAGGAAACGCGGCTTGTCACCGATGAACTTGTAGGCGAGCCGACAGGTGATCAGCGCATAGGACGAACAGGGCAGTTCGTGCAGGTCGCCGGTCGCGAAGTCCAGTAGTTGAAACCTGAGGCCCTCGACGTCGGCGTGCTGGTCGGCCGCGAGGGCGACGGCGGTCGGCGCGCAGTCGATGCCGGTTGTCCGGTAGCCAAGGTGCTCGTGCAGGTAGCGGGCGAGCGCGCCATCGCCACAGCCGATGTCGAGGGCCGTACGGCCGCCCCCGATTCCGAGGTACTTCGCCATCAGCGCGGTCTCCGTGTCGATGAGTGGGCGGTAGCGGCGGCCTGAGGCCCATAACGGCTCCCAGTAGGCCGCGCTATCGCGTGCACCCGTGAATTCCGGGGTGGCTGTCGTACCTGCCAGCCCATGCAGTCGTGCTTGTTCCGCCCTCGCGAACTGGGGGGCCTGCGCATCCTGTTGGCGTCCATGTATCTCGCTCCTGGGAGTGGCCGGGGTGCCGTACCACGGTGCGGCACCCCTGTAGGATCCGCGACTTCGTACGCACTGGTTCCTGCGGAAACGCCGGAATCCGGGCTTCCTGCGCACTGGTTGGGCCGCTTGGCCGTGCGCATTCTTCTCCAAGTGGTGTGCGCTGTGGTCACGGTGCGTTGCCGCCAGGGTGGTGTGGATGCAGTGTCCCGGGCCACTGGCGAGTTGAGTGCGTCTGGCTCGGCGTGGCCGAAGACCGCGCCGTGGTCAGAGATCTTTGGTCCCACGGGGTCGGGTCACGCCAGGTCGGGGCGGCTTCGCCGGTGAGCGGTTGGGCTGGACGACGAAGCCCGTGGCGTAAGCCCAGGCAGTCCACGGCCACGTGCCCTCTGCGGTCCACCGCCTTCTTCGCGCGGTCCCGGCCTTGTCCGTCGGCGCCGACCGCGTCGGCCGCCCGTAGGGACTGCGAGTCGACGATCACCGCCGTCGGCGTGTGGATGCAGGCGTACACTGCCATGCAAATAGGATTTTAATTGTCTTAACGGGTAATTCGGGCAGAAGTGTCGTCAGAACTGTCGGATCCGGCATCCGATCTGCCCGGGAGGTCCGCAGCGAGTGGCCGTCGGCAGCCTCGGGAGGCGCGGGCGGATCACACAGGCGCCAGGAGGAAGATTTCTCGATGACCCGGCCCGATGACCCGCGCACCGCGGCGGCCCGGGTGTTCGCCGAGGGCGGCGCGTTCGGCGAGCTTCTGGCAGGGATCGACTGGGCGGCGACGCCGCTCGGGCCCCCCGTCTCCTGGCCGGGGCCCCTGGTGGACACCCTGCGCCTCATGCTCACCTCTGATCATGGGATGGCTCTGTACTGGGGGCCCGAATTCGCCACGCTGTACAACCTGGGCTCCACACCCATTGTCGGCGCCAAACACCCCTGGGCGCTCGGCAGGCCCTATAAGGAAGTGTTCCCCGAGGTCTGGGCCCACCCCGTGAGCTCCCACTTCCACTATGTGACCGACACCCGCAAGCCCCTGTTGGTCCCGGATGAGCTGCTCATCATGGAGCGCCACGGCTTTTTGGAGCAGTGCTACTTCGACTCCGCCTTCCAGCCCGTGCTGCTGGATGACGGCACCGCCGGCGGCGTGCTGCAGATCCTCACCGAGACCACCGGCCGGGTACTGGGCGAGCGCCGGCTGCGCCTGCTGAGCGAGACCGGCACGCGCACGGCCGGGCTGCCCACTCCGGGCGAGGTCGCCCGCGTGGTCGCCGAGGTGGCGCGCTCCTACCCCGACGAGATCCCGTTTCTGGGCCTGTACCTGGCCTCCGAGCCAGGGATGCAACGGCCGGCGGCCTCCACCGGGCTCCAGTCGGCGCCCGACACCGTCTCGCTGAGTACGGCCGACGGGTCGGAGGCGGCGGCCCGGCTGGCGCAGGTGGTCGCCGACGGTGCCCCGGCCACGCTGCCGGCCGCCGCGTTCACCGGCGGCAGCACGGCCGGGCAGCACGCCGCGGCCTCCCGGCTCCCGGTCGAGCAGGCGCTGGCCCTTCCGCTGCACTGCGCGGGCCAGGTGGAGGGCGTCATGGTGGTGGGCGTCAACCCCTGCTTCCCCCCGGCCGGGGCCTACCACGACTTCCTGGAGGTGCTCGCCTCAGCTGTGGCCGGGGCACTGTCGGCCGCGCTCGCGCACGAAGAGCAGCGCAGGCGCGCGGAGGCGCTGGCCGAGCTCGACCGAGCCAAGACCACCTTCTTCGCCAACGTCAGCCACGAGTTCCGCACCCCGCTCACCCTGCTCCTGGGCCCGCTCCAGCAGGCCCTGGCCGACGAGGACCGGCCCGAGCGGCGCGCGCAGCTGGAGCTGGCCGAGCGCGGCGCCCTGCGCCTGCTGAAGCAGGTCAACACCCTCCTGGACGTCGCCCGGGCCGAGGCCGGGCAGACGCGCCCGGCCCTCGAGCCGGTCGACCTCGCCGGTGCCACGGCCAAGCTGGCCGGAGTGTTCCGCTCCGCCTTCGAGACGGCCGGGCTGACGCTGGAGGTGGACTGCCCGCCGCTGCCCAAGCCGGTGCCCCTGGACCGGGAGATGTGGGAGAAGATCATCCTCAACCTGCTCAGCAACGCCCTGAAGTTCACCTTCACCGGCGGCGCCCAGGTGCAGGTGGCCGCGGCTGGCGACCGGGCCAGGCTGACCGTGACCGACACCGGCACCGGCATCCCCGCGGACGAGCTGCCGCGCCTGTTCGAGCGCTTCCACAGGGTGCGCGGCGCCCGCTCCCGCTCCCACGAGGGCAGCGGCCTCGGCCTGGTGCTGGTCAAGGACCTGGTGGAAGCGCACGGCGGCACCGTCGGCGTGGACAGCCGCCTCGGCCAGGGCACCACCGTCACCGTAGACCTCCCCTTCGCCACCGCCCACTGGCCCGGTCCGGCCCCGCCCACGGCCGGCACCGGACCCCCCGGGGAAGGCGGAGGCGGTCGGCCCGGCCGCGCCGCAGCCTATGTGGACGAGGGGCTGGGCTGGCTGGCGGCCGACCCCGCCCCCGTCCCCGCCGCGGCCACCTCCGCGGTGCGCACCCCGCACG
>NZ_JAAKZY010000125.1 GCF_011045015.1 Streptomyces scabichelini
CCGCCGGAGGCACAAGGTGGGCGTACACCACCACATTGCCCCGATACCCCGTCCCCTCCGAGTAGCCACCCCCACACGTGATCACCCGCAGCTCCGCCCGCCGGGAGGCCCCGTACACCTGGTCGTCCGGAAAGTCGCGCGCGTCGTGCACCTCGACCGCGTCGACGGAGAAGAGGGCGACCGTGCCGTCCCGGCGCGAGACCTCGATCGTGTCGGCCTTCCGCAGGGCCCCGAGGCGGTAGAAGACGGCGGGCCCGTCCGCGTTGTCGACATGACCGGCGACGATCGCGGTACCCCGCTCGCCGGGGGTGGCCCCGGCCGCGTACCAGCCGGCGAGATTCCGCCGCGAGGCAGGCGGCACATCGAGGCTGCCCCGCGGGGTGAGGCCGAGACCCTGCATGGGGGCGTTCACGCCGATCGCGGGTATACGGATGCGGGAAGGCGGCGAGGCGGGCAGCGCGGCCACCGACAGCCGGCCCTCGGACGTACCGAAGTGGGTACCGGAGTGCGTACCGGAACGGCCCTGCGCAGCGGACGGCTGCGGCGGCGCGTACGCCTCGGCCCCGGTGCGCAACAGCCACACACCCGACGAGAAGGCCACCGCGGTGCCCATGGCTATCGCGGCATTGCTGAACCTGCGCACGTGCGCACCCTCTCCAGAAGGGTCCCGCTTCCCCCTCCGGGCCGCGAGGGGCGTCGGACCCGGAGGGGGAGGGGACAGCGGTACCGGTGGACAGCGGAGGTGTCCGTCAGATCCCGTCGCCTCTCGCCCGGCGATGCAGGAGCCAGGTACCGCCCGCGGCGGCGACGGCGAGCGCCGCCACTCCCGCCGCGGTCTGTACGGGGTCGGGGCCGAGTGCGCCGCCGACCCCCGTCTTCACGCTTCCTCTCGGGTGCACCTGTTCGCCGGCCTCCTTCGCGGAGGTCAGCGTGACCGTCAGGTCGCCCGTCAGCCGCGTACCGCCGGAACAGCGCGCGACGATCTCGTACGTGCCCGGCTGCGCGGACGGCGGCACCCGGAACCGGCCGACAGCGTTCCGCTCGTGCGCGCTGGGCGTCAGCGTGAAGGCGCCCGCGCCCACCGCGCCGGCGTCCCCCGTCATCGCGCCGTCCGCGCCGCACGCCGCCGTGTTCACCGTGACCTCGGTGCCGGGCGTGGCCGTGGACGGGTACACCTCGAGTGTGCCGGTGTCCGCGCCGTACGCGGGCGCGGTGGTGAGGCCCGCGGCGGCGACGGCCAGCGCGGTACCGGTCAGCAGACGGGTTGTGCGCATCGTGCTTGCTCCTCCGGGGGGCACGGCCCGCGGCACCCCCATGTGCCGCTACCTCGGTCGGTCCCCTGTCCTACCGAGGTAAGTGGCAGTCGGCGCGACACGCCTCCTGATGGCATGTCAGAACACGTGTCGGGCGGGTGCGCCAGGCGACGTGAGGGGAGACGTTTCGGCAGGTCATCGGCGTACGCGCAAAAAGAATCCGCTGGACGTGGGGCGCGGGTGTGAACGGGTGACCGGATCCCTCGGGTGACGACTTGACCTGAAGTTTGGTTGAGGTATGAGCCTGGTCCCATGAATTCCACGAACTCCGCTGCGTCCGCTACAGACGCACCCATCCGTACGGACGTACCCATCCGTGTCGTCGTGATCATCGGCAGCAATCGCGAGGGCCGTTTCGGGCCCGTGGTCGCCGACTGGCTGCTGAGCCGGATCCGTGAGCGGGGCGATCTCGTGGCCGACGTCGTCGACACCGCCGACGTACGACTGCCGACGGCCCTCTCCTACTCGCCTTCCGCCGAGGTGACCGCCGAGCTCGCCAAGGCCGGGCCGAAGCTGGCGGACGCCGACGCGTTCGTCGTCCTCACTCCCGAGTACAACCACTCCTTCCCGGCCTCCCTGAAGAGCCTCATCGACTGGCACTACTCCGAGTGGCGTGCCAAGCCCGTCGCCTTCGTCTCGTACGGCGGCCTCTCCGGCGGCCTCCGCGCCGTCGAACAGCTCCGCCAGGTCTTCGCCGAACTCCACGCCGTCACCGTCCGCGACACCGTCTCCTTCCACAACGCGGGCGCCCACTTCGACGACGAGGGCCGGCACAAGGATCCCTCGGCCCCGGACGCCGCCGCGAAGGGCATGCTGGACCAACTGGTCTGGTGGGGGCGGACGTTGAGGGAGGCGAAGGCTGTACGGCCGTACGCGGGTTGACGGCTGCGGGCGGCGCCGGATGTGTGGTGGCGAGATTTCGTCCCTCGCGCGGCAGAACAGGCAAGTGCGCCTTGACAGTTTGGAACTGTCAAGGCGCACTTGCCTCATGACTCTTCCAGACCTGGACGACCTCATCGCGGAAGTGGACCGCACCTGCGACACCGCGCACCGCACCGGCGGAGCGGAACAGCCCGACTGGCTCGCACTGCTGACCGTCGCCGCACAGCTCTCCGGCCAACTGCAGGCCCTGGCGGACGACTTGGTCGAGGACTATGTCGAGCACTGCCGGATGCACGGCTGCTCGTGGACGGACATCGGGGCCGCGCTGGGCGTGACCCGGCAGGCGGTGCAGCAGCGCTTTCACGCTCCCCACAAGCGATACGGCCCCGAGACGATGACCGAGGACCTCCGCGAGGCGATGACCCACGTCAAGCGCGCGGCGGTGCAGCATCGCAACAACTACATCGGCACCGAGCACCTGTTGTGGGGCCTCACCGCGACGAGCAACAACGCCACCCGGCTCCTGAAGGCCGCCGGCGTCGCACCCGACGTCGTGCACCGGTCGGTCGAGGCCCGCCTGAGCATGGGCGCCTCGCAGGCGGCCGAACGGATCGCCTGGACTCCGTACTCCCGCAAGGCCATCGCCTTGGCGGAGGAGCGAGCCGAACAGGACGGCTCCGCCCTCATCGACTGCGATCACCTGCTGGCGGGCCTCGCCCAGGTCGGCCGGGGAGTGGCGGCGACGGTACTGACGGAGGCCGGCTTCACTCCGGCGGCGGCACTCGACTGAGCGGCCACGCGCCCCTTTAGGGGCGCGGGGCTGTGTCAATTTGCGGCTCCGCCGCGATGGGGGGTCCCCCCGCTCGAGCGAAGCCGAGAGTGGGGGAGCGACCAGCCCCCACCGGCCCGCAGGTTCATGAGCGCCCTCAGCGGAGCGCTCCGGCCCGCGTCTGGGGGATTTCCCCCAGCGGAGGTCGGAGGACAACCTCGTTACGGGGCGTGATGGCGCGCGCCTAGCTTGGCGGTCATGAGCGGATGCGGCGAAGCACGCGGCAGGGAGACGTCATGATCGAGGCCAGGGGGCTCACCAAGCGGTACGGCGCGACGGTCGCCGTCGACGAGCTGTCCTTCGAGGTCACGCCGGGGGCGGTGACCGGCTTTCTCGGCCCCAACGGGTCGGGCAAGTCCACCACCATGCGGTTGGTGATGGGCCTGGACCGCCCTGACGCCGGCGAGGCGCTGATCGGCGGGCGCCGTTACGGTCAGCTGCGCTGGCCGCTGCGTGAGGTCGGCGCGCTGCTGGAGGCGCGTACGTACCACCCGGGGCGCAGCGCGTACCAGCACCTCGCCGCGCTGGCCGCGGCGAACGGGATCGCCAGGTCGCGTATCGACGCGGTGCTGGGCACGGTCGGCCTTTCGGATGTGGCGGGCAAGCGGGCCGGGTCGTACTCGCTCGGCATGTCGCAGCGGCTCGGCATCGCGGCCGCACTGCTCGGCGACCCGGCGGTGCTGCTCTTCGACGAGCCGGTCAACGGCCTCGACCCGGAGGGTGTGCGCTGGATACGCACTCTGATGAAGTCCCTCGCCGCCGAGGGCCGGACGGTGCTGCTGTCCAGCCATCTGATCAGCGAGATGGCACTCACCGCCGGCCACCTGGTGGTCATCGGGCAGGGGCGGCTGCTCGCCGACACGTCGGTGGCCGAGCTGACGGCGGGCGGGGCATCGCTGGAGGAGGCGTTCTTCCGGCTCACCGAGGACCACGCGGAGTACCGGGGCAACGCTGAGCTCGACCAGACCCAGCACACCCAGCAGACCCAGCGCACTCAGCAGGAGAGGAGCAGGCCGTGAGCAGTTCGGCAGCACAGACCTGGGAACGCGGCGGGCACCTCCCCGCCGGTCACTACGGCTTCGCGCACGCCGCGCGGATGGAGTGGATCAAGCTGCGCAGCCTGCGCTCGACGACGTACGCGCTGCTGGCCGTGGTGGTCGGCATGATCGCAGTCGGCGTGGTGACGATGGCGAACACGAAGGCGCCGGGGAACGCCGCCGACGCGGAGACCTTCGACCCGGTGAACAACCTGATGGCGGGCGTGGCGCTGGGCCAGCTGATCATCGGCGTACTGGGCGTCCTGGCCGTCACCGGGGAGTACTCCTCGGGCTCGATCCGCTCCACCCTGGCCGCGGTGCCGAACCGGCGGCTGCTGCTCGTGGCGAAGGCGGCCGTGCTCGGGGCCGTGGCGCTCGTGGTCGGCCAGACCGTCGCCTTCGTGACCTTCTTCGCGGGACGGCCGGCGCTCACCGACGCGGTGCCGCAGCCGTCCCTCGGCGACGGCGGAGTACTGCGGGCCGTGGTGCTGTCCGGGGTGTATCTCGCCATGATCGGGCTCATCGGGGTCGGTATCGGCGCCATCACCCGGCACACGGCCGGGGCCATCGGCACGCTGGTCGGACTGCTCTTCGTCGTCCCGGCGATCCTCGCGGGGGCCACGGGGACGACGGTCGCGAAGTTCTTCCCGACGATGATCGCGGGAAACTCGCTGGCGGTCAGCAGGGCGATGCCCGATGTGCTGTCGCCCTGGGCCGGATTCGGGATGCTGTGCCTGTACACGGCGCTCGCGCTCGGCGTGGGCGGCCGGCTGCTGGCCCGGCGGGATGCCTGAGCGGACACTGTGGACATGTCCCGTTTCCCCTCCGCCCGCGTCCCCAGGGCCGTACTGCGTGCGCCGCTGACCGCGCGGGCGTGGGCGGAGGCGGCGTACTGCCTGCTGAGTTTCCCGGTCGCACTCGTCGGATTCGTGGTCATCATCGTGCTGCTGGCCCTCGGCGCCGGGCTGACGGTGTCGCTGATCGGGGCGGTGCTGGGGCTGCTGCTGGTCACCGCCGCCCTCGGCGCGGCGCGCGGCGTCGCGGCGGTGCAGCGCCGGCTGGCGGCTCGGCTGCTGGGGGAGCGGGTCGTGGCGCCGCCGCCGTTCCGGCAGCCGCCCGGGGCCGGGACGCTCGGACGACTGGACGCCCGGCTGCGGTACGGGCCCGGATGGCGGTCGGCGGCGTACGCGTCGGCCAAGCTGCCGGTGGCGGCCGTCGGGGCGTACGCGGTGGCCTGGTGGGTGACGGCACTGATCAACCTGAGTACGCCGCTGCGGTGGGCCTTCGGCGACCGGCGGCCGGAGGTGATCACACCGCTGCCCTTCGGCGGTGCGCCGCACATCACCACCTTCTCCGGCACCTTCGTCGCCGTCGCGATCGGGGCGGCCACACTGCTGGCCGCCCCGTGGTTCACCCGGGCGGTCGTGGCCGTGGACCGCTGGCTGATCCACGCCCTGCTCGGCCCGGGAGAAGTGGCCGAGCGGGTCCGGACGTTGGAGGAGACCCGGGCCCTGGCGGTCGACGACTCCGCGGCGCTGCTGCGCCGGCTGGAGCGTGACCTGCACGACGGGGCGCAGGTACGGCTCGTCGCGCTGGCGATGAGCCTGGACATGGCCAGGGAGCGGCTCGGCGCCGACGGCGAGCCCGTCGCCGACCCCGCGGGCCTGCGCCGGCTGGTCGACACCGCGCACCACAACGCGACCGAGGCCATCGGCGAACTCCGCGATCTGGCCCGGGGCATGCACCCGCCGGTACTGGACGAGGGCCTGCCGACCGCCCTGGAGACCCTGGCCGCGCGCAGCACGGTCCCGGTGGAGCTGACAGTGCATGTGCCCGAGCGGCCGACACCGGCGATCGAGACCATCGCGTACTTCTGCGCGGCCGAACTGCTCACCAACGTCATCAAGCACAGCGGCGCCACCCGGGCCGTGCTCACGGTGACGCAGGAGGCCGGTGCGCTGACCCTCCGGGTGACGGACGACGGCAAGGGCGGTGCGGAGCTCGGGGCGGGCAGCGGGCTCACGGGGCTGATGCAGCGGGTTCGTACGGTCGACGGCAGTCTGGACGTCTCCAGTCCTCGGGGCGGGCCTACTTCGGTGGCGATCAGGCTGCCACCGCATGCGTGAGGGTCGTGCCGGTGGCGTGGGCCGTGGCCGTTCCGGCCACCGTGGGAGCATGACGGGCATGCGTGTTGTGATCGCTGAGGACGCCGCCGTGCTGCGGGAGTTGCTCGCCCAGATGCTCAGCGAGCGCGGCCACGAGGTGTGCGCGGCGGTGGCCGATGCCGAGGCGCTGCGCGCGGCGGTCGCCGAGCACCGCCCGGACGTCACGGTCGTCGACATCAGGATGCCGCCGACCCACACGGACGAGGGCCTGCGGGCGGCGATCGACATCCGCGCCGCGCACCCCGGCACGGGCGTGCTCCTCTTCTCCCAGTACATCGAGACGAAGTACGCCACCCGCCTGCTGGCGGCGGGCTCGGCGGGCGTCGGCTATCTCCTGAAGGACAGGGTGGCCAACATCGCCGAGTTCACCGACGCCCTGGAACGCGTGGCCGCGGGCGGCACCGCGCTCGACCCGGAGGTCGTCACCCAGCTCGCCGCCGGCGGCGGCCGCGGCGAGGAACTCGCGAGCCTCACCGAACGCGAGCGCGACGTCCTCTCCCTGATGGCGGAGGGCCGCTCGAACGCGGCGATCGCACAGGCCCTGTACGTATCGGCGGGCACGGTGGAGAAACACGTTGCGGCGATCTTCGGCAAGCTGGGGCTGCCGGCGTCCGAGGACGACAACCGCCGGGTGCTCGCGGTCCTGCGCTACCTCCGCTGACCCCCGGAACACCAGGACAGCAGGACAGCAACTGGCTTGGAACACTGGACAGTTGGGCGCCGCTTTCCCATTCTCATGGAGACACCCGTACCGACCGTGGTCCCCTCTTCGGAAGGCGGCACTTGTGAAGTTCAGCTATGCCATGCTCCCGGACTATCCCCTCGCGGAGTCGCTGGCCTCCATCCGGCTCGCCGACGAACTGGGCTTCCACGCCTGCTACGCCGCCGACGAGACCTGGCACAAGGACTTATGGCTCCTCTTCGCCGCGGCCGCCGGTCAGACCAGCCGGATCCGCCTGGGCCCGAGCGTCTCCCCGGTGACGCTGCGCGAGCCGACCCTGATCGCCCAGGCCGTGGCCACGCTCGACGAACTGACCGACGGACGCGCGGAGGCCGTGCTGTCCAGCGGCAACTTCGGGCTGCTGGCGCAGTACAAGATCGACTGGGCCCGCACACGGCCGCTGTCCCGGGTCAAGGAGGCGCTGCATGTGGTGCGCACCCTGCTGGACGAGGGGAGCATCACGTACGACGGCGAATTCTTCTCGTACGACGGGCTGTTCACCTTCGCACGGCCGGTCCAGAGCCGTGTGCCGCTCAAGCTCGGTGCGATGCGCGGGCCGAAGTCCTTCGAGGCGGCGGGGGAGTTGTCCGACGGCTGTCACCATGCGCTGAGCTACACCCGCGAGGCCTACGACTACGCGGTGGAGCACATCCGGGCCGGGGCGGAGCGCGCGGGCAAGGACTGGCAGTCGCTGGACATCGGCGCCTGGGTCGTCTTCGCGACCGGCCCCGACTCCGCCGCCGCCAAGGACGCGGCGCGCAGCATGGTCGGCATCTACGCCTCCTCCATGCCCGAGGAGCAGCTGCGCCGCAACGGCGTCGACCCCGGCGAACTCAAACCGGTCATCGACGCCATAGCCGCCGGCGACCTGCCCCGCGGCATCGAACTGACCACCCCGGAGATCGCCGAACGCCTCTCCATAGCGGGCACCCCCGAGGAATGCCGCGACAAAATCCAACGGGAGATCGCCCCCACCGGCGTGAACCACATGATCTGCGCCATCACCGACCGCACCCTCGTCAAGGCCTTCACCGGCCGCGACCTCCCGGACGTGGCCGACGTGAACACGCAGCTCCGCCTGATCCACGACGGGATCATGCCGGCGTTCGCGTGATCCGTCGCGGGTCCGTCCGGCAGGTGGAAGTCCTCGCCAGCCTGCGCGGAACGGGCCTGCATGCGGGTGTTCCGGTCGGCTGTGATGGTGTGGGCCACCCGAGAGGCTCTGTTACGCCGGGCCCGAGGGGCGGCAACGCCGGGACGGTCGGTCCGTCAGGTTCCGGTGCCGGGCCCCGACTGGCCCACGCGCGGGGCATGGCTGGTCACAGTGGCCAGCATGGTGTCCACCACGTTCATCAAAGCCGTGCGGTCGGGCCGCACGCGGGCGAGCACGCGCAGGCCGTAGTAGCTGCTCAGCACGTGATGGGTCAGGGCCACGGCGTCCTGCTCGCGGGTGATCTCCCCGCTGCGCTGTCCCTCGGCGAGGGCGGAGTGGACGGCCTGTTCGACGGTGGTGAAGTGGCGCCGCACTTCCTGTGCCACATCGGGGTCGGTGTTGGCCATCTCCGTCGAGGCGTTGATGATGAGGCAGCCCCAGGAGGGCGGGTCCGCGAGGTCGATGTCGATCGCCTGCACCATCAGGTTCCGCAACCGGTCCTTGACCGGACCGGGCTGCCCCAGCAGCTCGGTCTGCAGGGCGGTGTTGGTCTCGTAGTAGCGGCGCAGCGCGCGGAGGTACAGCTGTCGCTTGTCGCCGAAGGCGTTGGACAGACTCGACAGACCCATGCCGGTGGACTCGGCCAGGTCACGGGTGGAGGTCGCCTCGTATCCACGCTGCCAGAACATGTTCATGACCGCGGTGAGGACGCGCGTCTCGTCGAACTTCCTGGGCCTCCCCATGGAGGCAACCTAACCGTTTTGGATCGATTGCGCAAAAAAATTGTGTGAAAGGGCTGCCGTGCCGCGGACTGTGACGGTGACAGGCGGAGGCGGAGGGCCGCGGCGTTCTGGCCTCGGCCCTCCGCTGCCGTGGGTGGTGCGTGGTCACACGCTCGCCGGGGACTTGAGGTCCGTGGGGGCCGGGACGGGACGGTCGCTCTCCACGTGGTGCCGGTCGGTGATCCGCGCGATGAGCAGAGTGGCCAGTGCGCCCAGCGTGAGGAGCGCGCCGACCCACATCGGGGCACGGTAGCCGGAGGCGTCGATGCCGATGCCCGCGAGCCAGGTGCCGATGGTGACGCCCGCGCAGATCGTCGCGGTGTTCATGGTGTTGATCAGGGCTCCGCTGTTGGACAGGTTCATGACACGCGAAGCCATGGCCGGGTTGAGCGGGAGTCCGATGAAGCCCAGCAGGAACAGGGCGACGAGGGAGAGCGCCTGGCTGGTCGCGACGAGCGCGTACAGGCCCAGGAGCACGCTCAGGATCACGCCGCCCAGCCACAGGATGCGCATGGTGTGCGCGTCCGCCAGGCGCCCGAGAACGATGTTGCCGATGACGGTGCCCACGCCGTACAGGACGAACAGCAGCGGGACGACGCCCTCGGAGAAGCCCGCCAGCTTGGTCAGTACCGGGGAGAGGTAGGAGAAGGTGGCGAACACGCCGCCGATCAGCAGGGCGTTGGTGGCGAAAGCGCCCCAGAGCCGCCCGCTGCGGAAGACCGACAGCTCCGAGCGGACGTCCAGCCCTTCGGGGGCCGGGGCGCGCTTGACGGTGAACAGGACCAGTACGAGGCACAGGGCGACCAGGATGTCCACGGCCCAGAAGGCGGCACGCCATCCCATGAGCTGGTCGATGAAGGTGGCCATGGGCAGGCCGAAGACGTTGGCCACCATGAAGCCGCCGAAGACGATGGCCAGCGCGCTGCCGATCTTGTCCGGCGAGACGAGGTTGGCGCAGACGGAAGCGGCCAGCCCGAAGAAGGCCGCGGTGGCCAGGGCCGTGATGATACGGGCGATCACCATGGCCCAGTAGTCGGTGGCGAGGGCACCGATGGTTTGTCCCACCAGGAACAACACCATCATCATGACCATCGCCGGCTTGCGGGGGGCCCTCATGAGCGCGAGCGTCAGCACCGGGCCGCCGAAGACCATACCGAGCGCGAAGACGGTGACCAGGTTGCCCGCGGCGGTGATCGAGACGTCCAGGCCGTCCGAGAGTGACGGGAGCAGTCCGGCCACCATGACCTCCGTCGTGTTCAGACAGAAGATCGCGAGGCCGAGGGCAAAGACCGTGAGAGGCATCAGTGGGTCGCCTTCCGGTCGCGCGTTGCTGACAGCATGTCAAACCTTTCAAGTCGGCCAAATGGCCTGGGATGTCGCTGCTGGAGCGAACGGTACAGGTTTTTGGTTCACGTGATCCAAAAACCGTCGTCAGCATGTCACCTTGGAGGCGCTGTGTCGAGCCGGGCCGATTCGGGCGGGGTTCCAGGCTTGAAGGCGTCCCGGCTCAGTGGTCAGCGGAACCACCGTGCGGCCGTTGTGGGCACGGGCGCGTCAACGGCCGTACGGCCGGGCGGAGTTGCGTGCGCCGTCCCGTGAACGAGAGCGTCCGCGTGGTCGACCCGCTGCCGGCGGCCCGACGACTATTGCTGGGACCGCGCCTGGATCACCTCGACGCGGACGGTTTGCGGCCGCTCACCGCCCAGGCCCGGGCGGTGAGCGCGATGGACCCGTCCGGCCTCCGCGGGACAGCCGCACCGAACACATCACGCAGCCGGTCCCGGTCGGCGGGGGCGAGGGTGGCCACGTAGCCCGGTGCGGGACCCTGCCCCGCCAGGAAGGGTTTCCACAGGTCGTCGAAGTCGGCGAAGACGGTGGGCACTTCGACCGGGACGGTCGACACGTCGACGAGCCCCGCGTCGGCCCATACCGCGCGCAACGCCTCCGGACGGCACACGGAGAACCGGCTGCCTTCGTCCAGTGCGGCAGCGGACGGCTCCACCTCGACGGCGGCCTCCCAGAACCGGCGCAGGAAACCCATGCCTCCGGCGTAGTCCCACACATATGCCGCGACCAGCCCGCCCGGCCGGACGCCCCTGGCCATCTCGGCCACGGCCACGGCGGGCTCGGCAAGGAAGTTCAGGGTCAGACCGCTGACGGCCACGTCGCACGAGTCGTCGCGTACGGGCAACGACATCGCGTCCGCCACGACGAAGCAGGTCGAGACAGCAGCCGTTGGGACCACGGCCGTTGAGACGGCAGCCGCAGTCCGGGCCGAACCCACGAAGCCTTCGGACCGGTCGATTCCCACCACCACACGGGGCCGGCACCGGCCGGCCACCACTGCCGACAGCACACCGGTACCGCATCCCACGTCCAGCCACCGCAGACCGTCAGCGCAGCCGAGCCACCCCGCGAACTCCTCCGCGACAAGCCGGCTCCAGCGCCCCATGTACCGCTCGTAGGCGGCTCCGGCCGTCCACACGTCGAACCGCTGCTCGTCCATGCGCCTACGATCCCTGCCCCACCGCCTGATGGACGGTTCCTCGTGCGGTATCGCATGGTGCGGTGTCATGTGGTGCGGTGTCGTGTGGTGCGGTGTCGCGTTGACCGGAGCCCTGCTCATCTCCGGGCCCGGAAAGGCGGTGCATCAGGGCGACACGCAGCGGGTCCGTGCCGGGAAGCCCGAGTCGGTGGATCACAGACAGCGCCTGCGTCCACGCCTCGCGGGCCGCGTCGCTGTGTGCGGCCGCCTCGTGGAGGTCGCCGAGAGCGCACAGATCGCGGGCCTCACTGTGGCGGTCGCCGGTCTCGCGGAACAGGGCCGCTGCCTGTCGGTAGTGCGCCACGGCCGGTTCGTACCGGCCGAGGTGGCGATGAACGCAGCCGAGGCTGTCCTGGATGTGTGCCTGCCCGTTGAAGTCGTCCGCTTCCTGCGCCATGACGAGCGCACGGCGGCAATACATCAGGGCCTCCACGTGGTTGCCGAGCTGGATGAGGATCCAGCCGACCTGGTTCATGGCGGCGGACTGTCCGGCCGGGTCGTGGGCGGCGTCGTAGTGCTCCAGGCTTCGCCGGGCGTGGATGAGCGCCTGCTGGTGGGCGCCCCGCGCTTCGGACATGCGGGCCAGGTGCTGGTGGGTCCGTGCCTGGCCCGGATGGCTGCCGAGTTCGGAGTAGAGGGTCAGGGCGAGGTGGTAGTGATCGCAGGCCTCGTCGCGGCGCCCCAGCCGGTCGAGGGCGAGGGCGAGTCCTCGGTGGGCATCGGCCTGGGCCGCCCGGTCCTGCCGATCGCCGGCGGCATCGAGCGCGGTGGCCTGGGCGGTGAGCAGGGCCTGCCAGTGCCCGTGCCGGTCGAGGAAGGTCGTGAGTGTCGCGGCGAGCTGCCAGACGTAGGGAGTGGGAGCACGCTCGACGGCGGCGAGAAGGACGGGGTGCTCCGCGGTGAGCCAGTCCTGCGCCTCCTGATGGGTGAAGAGTGCCGTGTTCCGCTCGCCCTCCGGCAGGGGCTGCGGGGTCAGCAGGGCGTCCGCGGTGCGGGCGGTTGCCAGATAGTGGTCGAGCATGCGGCGCACCGCCCGGTCGCGCTCCCGGTCGCTGTCGTCCGCCTGGGCGAGTTCGACGGCGTAGGCGCGCAGCAGATCGTGGCAGGTGTAGCGGCCTGGACGGTGCTCGGTCAGCAGGTATGCGCGGGTCAGTTCGCCGAGCAGGGCGCGAGCGCGTGGTACGGGAAGGGCGGTCAGCGCAGCGGCGGCCGGAACCGTGGCATCCGGGCCTGGATGCAGTCCCAGCAGGCGGAACATTCGGGCGGTGTCGCCGTCCAGAGCCCGGTACGACGACGAGAAGGCCGCGCGTAACTGGGTTGCCGGATCGCCGCCGTCCAGGGCGTCCAGACGGCTGCCGTCCTCGCGCAGTTCCCTGGCCAGCAGATCCAGCGGGAAGTCGGGCTGGGCGGCGGCTCGTGCGGCCACCACGGCCAGCGCCAGCGGCAGTCCCGCGCAGCGGGCGGTGATCTCCCGCACGGCGGCGGGCTCGGCTGCGATCCTTGAGCTGCCGAGCCGCCCGGTGAGCAGCGCGTGAGCCTGGCGGCTGGGGAGCGGGTCCACAGTGAGCAACAGGGCGCCCTCGGCCGCGGAGAGGCTGGTGAGCCGGTTGCGGCTGGTGACCAGGGTCAGACTGCCCAGCGCTGCGGGCAGCAGGGGCCGGACCTGCTCGGCATCGCGCGCGTCGTCGAGAAGGACCAGGGCCTTGCGGTCGGCCATCAGGCTGCGGTACAGCGCGGTCTGTTGCTCGAGCCGGGCAGGAACATGGGCGGGTGCCACGCCGAGAGCCTCCAGAAAGCCCCGTACGGCCTCGGCCGGATGTGTCGGCGCCGACACGGAGTCGAAGCCGCGCAGGTCGACGAAGAGCTGCCCGTCGGGAAAGGCGGGGCGCGCGCGATGCGCCCAGTGCACGGCCAGAGCGGTCTTGCCCACACCGGCGGTGCCTTCGAGGCATACGACTCCGCCCCGGGACAGGAGCTGTTCCAGCCGGCCGAGTTCGCCGCGCCGCCCGGTGAAGCGGGGTACGGAGGCGGGCAGTTGGGCCGGAGGGGGGTTGCTCCTCGGCGCGGCCTGCTCGGTGTCCTGATGGTCCGGCGCCGCGGAGGCGTTCGGCCGATGTGACACCGGATCATCCTCCTGGCGCAGGACGGCAGCCTGGATCTCACGTAGCTGCGGTCCGGGGCCGATGCCCAGCTCCTCGGAGAGCAGGGTCCGTATGCGCTGGTAGTGGGCCAGGGCCTCGGCGGGACGGCCGCTGCGGTGCAGCGCCAGCATGAGCTGGCCCGCGAGGCGTTCGTCCAAGGGGTGATCGGCCGAGCGGGCCGCAAGCGCCGGCAGCAGCGCGGCATGCTCACCGAGGCGTAAGCGGCGGTCGTTGAGGTCGAGTTGGGCTGCGAAGCGTTCCTGCTCGAGGGTGTCGCGCAGAGTGTTGAACCAGGGAGTGTCGATTCCGGAGAAGGCCTCGCCCCGCCACAGCCCGAGGGCGCACTCCAGCAGACCGGGATCGTCGTCCTGCCTGGCCCTGGCCAGCAGTGCGCGGAAGGAACACAGATCCACCGGCACCGTGTCCGCCAGCTCGATCACGTATCCGCCGCCGCGCCGCGTGAGGGCCGTCTCGTCGGTGTCCGCGAGCGCCTGGCGCAGCCGGGAGACATAGCCGTGCAGGGTGGCCCGGGCCTGGCGCGGCGGATTGTCCCCCCAGACGCGTTCCATCAGCCGGTTCGTGGGAACGGGCTCGCCGGCATCCACCAGGAGGGCCGCCAGGACGCTGCGCTGGCGGGTGTGGCCCAGGGGCAGCGGCCTGCCGCCCAACCGCGCCTCGATGCCGCCGAGCAGACCGAATTCCAACGTCATCGCGACCGCACCTCCCCCGAAGTCCGGACTCCACCCCCCGTCCTAGCGGGCCGGACGCGCCCGCACAAGGTTTGTCCAAGCCTTCCTCTGGGCCGGGCGGCCACAGTGGTTGAGGGATCAACGGCCGCACGGGGGAGCCGTATCCCGGACGGGGGAGCCGTGTTGAGTGATCAGAGCAGTGAATCAGCCGTGCGATGGCGCGACGTCAGGCCCTATTGGCCGGTCGGCGCCTGTGACCGCATGGGCTCGCAGGCGGCGCAGCCCATCCTGGGCCTGCCGGGTCTGCTGGGTCTGCCGGGCCTGCTAGGCCTGCCGGTCTGTCGATCCTGACCACCGGCGCCGGCCCCGCCGTGCGCGAGCCGCTGCCCGCCCGAGACCCGAGCCGAGCAGCCGCGGCATGTCGGGCCCGCGCTTCCTGTGCCGGCAACCGTTCCTGCGCTTGGCCCCGATGTGGGGAGCAGGCGTCCATGCCGTGTTCAGAGCCGCGTACCACTTCGTGCTGATCACTGTCCGGCAGCACGACAAGAACAGGCAGTCCGCAGCCTTCCAGCGCGGGCGGCGCCTGTCCTCATGACGTAAGAGAAGGAGAAATTCAGTGAAGATCAGCGAAATCGGCCTGCCCACCCGGGGCACCCGCCCGCAGCTCACGGAGAACAGCGGGTTCGAGTTGCGCAGCGATATCACTGTGGAACTGGTCGACCACTCCGCCAGTGACATCGGCGTCGTCCGAGCAGCCCGTGTTTCCACCGTCGGTGAGCGCTCACACCGCGAGGAGCGCGGCGAGGGCTACATGAACGGACTCCTCAAGTACCTGATGCGCAGCCGCCATGGCAGCCCGTTCGAGCACAATTACATGACGTTCCTCGTCAACGCACCGATTTTCACGGTGCGGCACATGATGCGACACCGCACGTGGTCCTTCAACGAAGAGAGCGCGCGCTACAGGGAGATCAAACCGGTCTTCTACGTGCCTGACAGCGACCGCCTCCTGCGTCAGGAAGGAAAGCCGGGCGATTACCAGTACGTTCCCGGGGCCGACGGGGACCACGCGATGCTGGCGACCTCGGCGTCGCGCGCCTACCAAGCCGCCTACGAGGAGTACAACGTCCTGCTCCGTGCGGGAGTCGCGCGTGAGCTGGCCCGTATGGTCCTTCCGGTCTCCACGTACTCAGCTGTCTATGCCACCTGCAACGCTCGTGCGCTGATGCATTTCCTCGCCCTCCGCACGAATCGAAGCGATGCCGCATACGTGTCGCACCCGCAGCGGGAGATCGAAATCGTCGCCGAGCAGATGGAGGACGAGTTCGCCAAGCTCATGCCTCTGACGCACGGCGCATTCGAGGAATTCGGCCGGGTGAGCCCGTGACGGTCGCAGGAGTACGGGACATGAAGGTCACCGTCTACGCCGGCTCGTCAGCGGGAAACAAGCCGGTGTTCGAGCGCGAGGCCAGGACATTCGCCTCCGAACTGGTCCGCGCGGGCTGCGAGATCGTCTACGGCGGCGGCGCGGTCGGCCTCATGGGGGCCGTGGCGGACGCCGCACTCGAAGCGGGTGGCAAGGTCACCGGCGTCATCCCGGAGTCTCTGGTCCACGCCGAGATCGCACATCGCGGCCTGACCGAACTCCATGTCGTGGATTCGATGCACGAGCGCAAGCAGTTGATGGCCGACCTCGGCGACTGCTTCGTCGCGCTGCCCGGCGGTGTGGGCACGGTCGAGGAGATCGTCGAGGTATGGGCCTGGCTCGTACTGGGCCAGCACCGCAAGCCCATCACCTTGCTGAACGTCGAGGGCTACTGGGACCGGCTCCTGGGAGTGGGACGGCGGATGGCCGTCAACGGCTTCCTGCGCCCCGAAGAGCTGGAGGGGTTCGTGCCCATCCATGACTGCCGGGACCTGCTCGAGGTCTGCCGCACCTGGACAGCACCGGCACCTCGGTGGCCTGCGGGACAGCACAGCAACCACGCCAACCACGAAAAGCACAACAACCACAGCAACCACAGGAAAGAAGCGAGCCATGACGGTGACGAGCGAACAGACCAATGCGAAGAACGCAAACCCCTCTCCCATCACCGTGGTTGACGGATATGTCCCGGTGATCGACCTCAGCTCGGCGCTCGGCGGCACCGCCGGGGCGCGCCAGGCGGTGGCCGACGCGATCGGCGCGGCCTGCGAGGACAGCGGATTCCTCGTGGTCGTCGGGCACGGTGTGCCGGAAGCGTCCATCTCCGGGATGTACGAGGCCACGCGGCAGTTCTTCGCTCTCCCGCATGAGCAGAAGGAGGCGCTGCGCAGCGACGCTCATGACCCTCTGATGCGCGGCTTCGGGCGTCAGGGCAGCCTCGCCGCGTCAAACGCCGAAGCCTCGGTCGCGGAGGAGCGTTCGCGGCCGGACCTCTCGGAGACCTTCACCTACAACCGGCTCGGGGAAGGCCACGACAACTCGCTCCCGGCGGGTGTCGACGAGCGGCTGCGACTGCCCAACAAGTGGCCCCGGCTGCCCGGGTTCTGCGAGGCGTACCGCGACTACTACGGGCGGATGGAAGATCTCGCGTTCGAGATCATGCGGCTGTTCGCGCTCGCTCTCCAGCTCCCGGAGCACTGGTTCGACCACAAGGTCGACCGGCACATGACGAACCTGACCGCGAACTACTACCCCGCTCAGCCCGTGGCGCCGGCACCGGGCCAGCTGCGCAAAGGTGTCCACAGCGACTGGGGCAGCCTCACCATCCTCTACCAGGACGACGCTCCCGGCGGGCTGCAGGTCCAGGACCGGCAGGGCGAGTGGCGCGATGCCCCCGTGATTCCCGGTTCCTTCGTCATCAACATCGGGGATCTCATGGCGATCTGGACGAACAACAAGTGGGTCAGCACGATCCACCGGGTGGTCAACCCGCCGCGCGAATTCTCGCACCGCGAACGCTACTCGATACCGTTCTTTCACCAGCCGAATTTCGACACGCTGATCGAGTGCATTCCAACGTGCACCACTCCCGGTAATCCGCCCCGGCACGAACCGGTGCTGTCCGGCGAATACATCATGGAGAAATTCCGCCGCGCCTACGGCCTGTAGGACAGAAGAAACGGTTCATGAATGCCACCGACCACATCCTCCCCGGGCCGCAGCGAGTCGCTCACGGCGCGGCTCGGGTTCCCCGACCTCACGGGCCATGGGCGATTCGTTGCGGCCAATGCCATCGACAGCCTGGCCAGCGGCCTGGTCATTTCATTCATGGTCGTGTACTTCTCCCACGTCACCACGCTGTCCCTGGTCTCGGTGGGCGCGTCGCTGACTCTGGGCTACTGCCTGGCGTTGCCCGTGCCCGCCGTGGCCGGCTGGCTGGTCGACAGATTCGGACCCCGCGCGGTCGTGGCCATCGGCAATCTCGTATCCGCTGCCGGCTTCGTCAGCCTGCTGGTTGCCGACTCTGCCTGGCAGATCGTCCTCACCCAGCTCATCGTGCAGACCGGAGCGTCCATGTACTGGACCTCCAGCAGTGCGCTGGTCGCTCTCGTCGCCCACGAGCACGACCGCACACGGTGGTTCGGTTTCATACGCGTCCTGCGCAATGTGGGCATCGGCTTCGGCGGCGCGGTCTCCGCCCTGGCCGTGGCTGTGGCGGGCACCACCGGGCTCAGGGTGCTCGTGGGGATCAACGTACTGACGTATCTGGCGGCGGCTTGGCTCATCCGTACCTGGCGCCACGCCGACGAGCCGGCCGGCGCGGGCACCGACGAGCCGGACGCCCCGCAGCCCCCGAAGGCAAGCTATCTCGCGGTGTTGCACGACGGCGCGTACATGCGGCTCGTCGCAGCCAACCTCGCATTCGTGCTCGCGGCCATGGCGCCGAGCGTCCTGCTGGGCATCTACGCAACCGAGAACCTCAAGGCGGGAACGTGGGTGGTCGGCGTACTGATCACCCTCAACACCGCGCTCGTGGCACTGACACAGACCCTCGTGGCCATCGTCAACGCGATCGCCTTCGGAGGGTTCGCCGCACTCAGCCTGCTGCCCCCCTGGGCCGCACTGGCGGGCCTGCTGACAGCCGTCATCGTCTACACGCTGGCCGAGGTCCTGGGCTCGCCGTCGATGAGCGAACTCAGTGTCGTACTCGCTTCCGCTCACGCCCGCGGTCGCTACCTCGCCGTCTACCAGCTCTCCTGGACCCTCGGCGGTGTCATCGCCCCGGTGGCGTTGACGTCGCTCCTGGCCCAGGGGTCCGCGTGGCCCTGGCTCTTTCTCTCCGCGATCAGCCTCGCCGCCATTCCCCTGGTACTGAGCCTGGAGCGGACCAGGCGCCGCACCTCGGCAAACGACAAGCCGGCGAATGCCCCTGCCAACGACCCGCCGGCGAATGCTCCTGCAAAGGACACGCCTGCGCATGCCCCTGCCGGCAGCGACGCCGGCGCATGGGAAGGAAACCTGTCATGAAGAAGATCCTGCT
Source organism: Streptomyces scabichelini (assembly GCF_011045015.1). GTDB lineage: Bacteria > Actinomycetota > Actinomycetes > Streptomycetales > Streptomycetaceae > Streptomyces > Streptomyces scabichelini. The sequence goes on from NZ_JAAKZY010000125.1 coordinate 18,724, forward strand.
GATCGAGGCCAACGGGGCCGCCGGTCAGGAGTTACTGAACGCGGCCGACGAGCTCGGCATCGAGGCGTACGTCGCCACGCACAAGGAGCTCTACGAGCAGTACCCCACCGAACTCAAAGAGGCGATCAGCGGGACCGTCTTCACCGACTTCTGCCAACCGGCAACAGCACTGCGCGACCTGGCGACGTTCTGCCGGGCGCACGGCATGGACGGTGTGGTCACTTCCTGGGAGTTCCTCTCGCCGCTGGCCATCCGGCTCGCGGCGGAACTGGGGCTTCCCGGCCATGCCCCGGAGCTCGCGGACGCATGCCGCAACAAGCGGGTCATGTCCGAGGCATTCGCCGCTCACCATGTGCCGGCGCCGCGCACCGTAGCGGCCTCCCACCACGTGGAGCTGGCCCATCGCATCGCCGCAAGCGACCTGCACTTTCCCTTGGTCGTGAAGCCGGCGGAGAACGCCGGCTCGATCGGCGTGTCCGTGGTCGGGTCCGCTGCCGAGCTGCCCGCCGCCGCGGAACTGGCCCAGGCCCAGACGCATGAGTTCCCGCACGGCATCGCCCTGGACACCACGCTTCTGGCACAGGAGTACGTGGAGGGGGACGAGTACAGCGTCGAATCCGTGATCAGCGACGGCACGATCCATCACCTGGCGGTCACGGAGAAGTTCACCACGCAGGGCTCCAGCAGGGCCGAACTCGGCCACACCGTGCCCGCCGAACTGACGGACGAGACACGCTCCGCGATCCTGTCCGCCGCCGAACAGGCCGCCGGCGCCCTCGGGTTGCGCAACGGTGTCGCCCACACCGAGATCAAGGCGGACGCCCGCGGCATCGCGAAGGTCATCGAAATCGGAGCGCGTCCGCCCGGCGGCCACATCATGCGGCTGGTGGCCGAGGCGCTGGGCATCAGCGAAGCCCGCGCCTACCTGCAGACGGCGCTGGGGGAGCGGCCCGAGGTCACTCCCCGCCGGGACCGGGCGGCCGCCATCCGCTTCCTCACCGCCCCACGGGCGGGCACACTCCGGTGGATCGACAGCCTTCCGCATGGCGATGAGGTCATCGCCACGTCCCTGTACAAGATGCCCGGCGAGGAGGTCGGGGCGCCGCGCGACACCATGGGTCGTGTCGGCCACGTGATGCTGCGGGCCGGCACGCCTCGAGAGGTGAACAAGGCCGCGCTCGAGGTGGTCAACGCCGTGACGGTGGAGGTGGCGACCTCATGGTGACCACCAGGACCACGGCGGGGGCCAGGACTGCGGCGGGACCCAGGACTGCGGCGGGACCGCAGGCGATACGGCGCATGGCCTTCTTGCGCTCCATCGAGATCCAGCAGACCGGCCCCTACCTCAGCCACCTCCGCGACACCTTCGTCAAGGACGGCATCCAAGCCAAGCTCTTCTACACCGACGGCGACTGCACCGCTGCGGACTTCCCGGGTGAAGCCGCGAAGATGAGCCCGGACGTCACCGCGGACCAAGCCGCCGCACACCTTCTCGAATGGCAGCCTGACGCCGTCATCTCACTCTCGATCGCGGACGAAAATGCTCTACGGGACGCACTGGTCAAGGAAGAACTCGCCGCGCACGGCATTCCCATGGTCATGCACAGCGTCGAAGCAACCCGCCAACTGGCCAACAAATGGGATACCAAGGAACTGGTCCGCTCCTTCGGCCTCGACACCCCCGACGGCATGCTTCTGGACGGGGACCTGCTCAACGGGCGAAGCCTCGCGGTGCCTTCCTATCTCGAGCTTGTCGAGCACAACGCCCTGCGGTTCGGCTTTCCACTGCTCACCAAACCCTTGTGGGACTGCCTGGCCAACGGTGTCAGCTTCCTCGACGGCAAGGCAGACCTGCGCACCTACCTACGATCGCCGTACAACGGCAACGCGGTGCTCGAGAAGTGCTTGCGCGGAGAACTGTGCTCCGTCGAGATCATCGGCCGTGCGGGCGAGTACGTGATTCAGCCGCTCATCTGGAAGGGGCCGACCGGCGGCAAACCCGAATTCACCTTCGGCAATCTGCGATACGCGGCACCTCGACCGGCGGCCGAAGCGGACTTCGCCCCCGTTGCCCAGATCCTCCGGGACATGTGCGCAGAGATCGGCATCGAAGGTGCGGCCGAGATCGAAATGATCTACACCGACGGGGTCTACCAGATCATCGAAATCAACCCCCGGGTCTCCGGGTCGACGACCCTGTCGATCGCGGCATCCGGCTGCAACACCTACGCATGCCTGGTCGATCTGGCGATGGGCCGCTGGTCGCAAGCCGTGGCCCACGACCGGGAGCAGGCCCACCACCGCCTCGCCTTCCAGTTCCCCGTCACGGAACTCACAGCGGAAGCCGTACGCGCCATGGAGTCGGAACTGGATCTGGTACGTGCCACCCAGCTGCACATCGACGGTGTGGATCACGGAAACGTCATCCTCTCCTGCCGACCGGCGGAGGCCGCCCACCTCGTCTCCACACTGCGCTCCCTCACCGGACGTTTCGGGCTCATGCCCCTACATCTCATCGACGAGATCGACAGTGTCATCCGTCGTGCCGTGCCGGACACACCGCCGGCCGTTCCTCGCAACTCCGAATTCGCCGGGACGGCGACCTCCTGACGACGGCCCGCAGGCCCTCGACCGGGCGGCGGCGCCCGAGGTCCTTCGCCGCGTTCAGCGTCGCCGTCCGGGCGCCCGCGTACGTCGTCGAGGGCGTCATGCAGACGGCCAGGGCGCGGCGCGGTACCAGATCGCGCCCAGCCACTCCTGGTCGTACCTACGTGATGCAGAGCAGGGAGCGATGGCGGTGTGGGCCCGGTGTTCGCGGATCTGGCCGTGGTGGTCCGCGACCCAGGTGATCAGGGACGTGACGATGTAGACGGCTCCGACGCCGTGATCGCACCAGCCACGGAAAGATCATCCCTGCCGTGACCAGCGAGTATGGGGCAACCGTCAGGTGTGCAGGATGCGCACGGCGAGCAGCGTCTGCCAGGCGAAGCCGATCGTGAGTGAGACGCGCTGGATCAGTCCGCCGAGATCCACCCAGCGTCGATGCTGGCTGAACGCGGCATTGGCCAGCGCCATCGTGGTTGCGAAGAGCACACCGCTGGCGATCGAGTAGAGGACCCATCCCGGCGAGTTGGACAGGGCGAAGACGAAACAGGCCGCGGTAAGGGCGAGAAATCCGATGAGGGAGAACACGTCATGCAGAGACCCGGCGCGGGTGGGGCGCAGGAGCTGATCGGGGGTGCCGACTGGGTAACCGCTCACCGGATCCGTGCGGCAGGCACCTGCGCCCAGCAGACCGACCGCCCATACGCCGATCAGCAGTGCACCCCAGCGGGAAGTACCAGCGCGCCACATGCCCACAGCAAAAATCAGCGACAGCAAGCCCGTGAAGAGGAAGTTGACGGTTTGCGCCCACCCGGCGCGGCCGAGGGCGAGCGAACTGACGGGATGGCGGGACGGCTTGTAGTCCACACGGCTGGCGCCTGCCAGTAGGTACGCGACCGTGAAGAGAGGGCCAGCGGCCATCCCGCAGGCAAGCAGTGTTTGATTACCCATCATGTCAACATAGGTTGACATGATGGGTGTGTCAACCTATGTTGACATCCGCTTAGGTAAGCCGATCCCCAAGAGAGCGCACCACACCGGGGCCGTACTCGACACGGACACCCTCGACGGCCCGCTGCTCACCCTGCGGCTCGAAGACAGCGACCGGATCCCTGACCCTCAAACTCGCCTACGTCGTCGTCCTCGTCCGCTCTTCTCGCGAGCCGGCTTTGCAAGCAGGGCTGTTTGGAAGGCCGTCCAGGTGGCAGGGCGGACGTGGAGGGATGGGCCGGTGGGGTTCTTCGAGTCGCGTATGGCGATGGTGGTGGGGATGTTGGTGGCTACTTCGACGCACTCGGCTTCGGGGTCGCTATAGGTGGACTTGCAGTACTGGAATTCGGGCACGGTCACAGTTCCTTACGGAGCTTGTGGAGGAACAGCACGGACTCCCGTTGATCGAGGGAGCGTTCGGCGATCATCTCGAACAGCTCATCGTAGGCAGCAGCACCCTCTCCGCCTTCCACCCACCGCTGAGCGAAGGGGGCCTCCACGTAGACGATGTCCATGGCTCCGGGCTCGGCGAACGAGATGATGTTGAACGAGCCGTTCAAGCCGAAGTGTGTGCCTGCACTGAACGGGAAGATCTGGAGACCGATGTTCGGCAAGTCGGCCATCTGCGCCAGGTGGTCGAGTTGCCTGCGCGCCTCTTTCGTTCCGCCAGGGAAGTTCCGGAGCACTGCCTCGTAGATCACAGTCCGCAGCGAGAGGGGTGGATCCTCCGAGAGGCGCTGCTGCCGTGCGAGCCGTGCAGCGACGAACTCCTCGTCGGACTGCCTGTTCGTGGCCGCCGACGTGATGGGGTTGCTGCGCAGAGCCTGTACGTATTCGGCGGTTTGGAGCAGTCCAGGGACGAACGCGGGTTGCCACACCTTGATCGCCGTTGCGGCGCTCTCCAGAGTGACGTACTCCTGCATGACGCCACGGATTGTGTAGTCGTCCCACCATCCCCTGGCTTTACGACGCTCACGATCGACCTTCGCGAGCTCCAGGAGACCTCCGACGGTACCGGGGTCGTGAACTCCGTACAGCTCGCACAGGGCACGGACATCCGGGTCGCGCATGGGTACCCAGCCGCGCTCCATTTTCGCGATCTTCGTGGTGGACGCCGTGAGGGCCCTGGCCGCGTGGGTCTGTGTCATACCGGCGGCGATGCGCAACTTGATGAGTTCACCGCCCAGTCGACGCCCCAGGACGGTGGAGGTGCTGTTGCCCTGCATCGACTGGCTCGCGGTCACGTTGGTGCTCCTCCTGGCGTTGTTGCGCCGTCAGTCTGGCGCGGTGCGCGTCAGCCAAGCAAACCTCAATTGGAGGAAATCCTCCAAGAGGAACTTGCGGTAATGATGGGCTGCCCCTACCGTCGGTGACGAACTGCTCGCAGAGCGGCGCCAGTTGGTGCATGGCGCTGCTCAACCTGCCCGGAGGTGAGCGACATGGTCGCCCCCGAAGAGCCCGCAATGCTGGACGAAGTTCCGCTCCAGTACGACCGCCTGGACTACACCCCTCTCCCCAAAAGCGTCACCCTCGCCCGCCGCCGCGCCCACCGCCTCCTCACCGAGTGGGGTCACCCCGAACTCGCTGCTGACACAGCGCTGTTGGTGTCCGAGCTGGGCGGCAACGCCGTACTGCACGGGTGCCTGCGCGACCGGCTCTTCCGGGTGGAACTCACCCTTACCGAGCGAGCCGTACGCGTCTCTGTATCCGACCCGAAGGGCGAGGTACGGCCGAGCCTTCGAGAGGCGACTGCGGACGACATGTTCGGGCGCGGGCTGCTGATCGTCAGGGAGATCGCCGACCGGTGGGGCGTGTCCGAGCTGAAGGTCGGCAAGTCCGTGTGGTGCGAGCTGGACGTCGTATGTCAGGCGGCCCCCGCCCAGTACCGTGAGCCCAGCGAATTCCGGCTCCTGAGGAGGACGACGATGGCCGAACCGCTGAAGACCTTCGTCAACGGCGTCGAGGTCGAGGTGCCCAACAGCATCCCCGACATCCGCGCCGCTCTCCCGGAAGAGCGGCGTGAGGAATTCGACCGCGCCGTCAACGAGGCCGGAGTGCACGACATCCACGCCGTCATGCGGCACTGGATGCTGGAGGCCGTGCCCGACCCGGAGGCCGACGCGCTGCTGGAGCGGCTCGCCGCGGACGAGGCCGAGAGGCGGGGCGTCGCTTGAGCCACCGCATCACCTACGCGCCGCCCGCCGACGACACCTTGGCCAAGATGCGGAACGCCGAAGCGTTCAGGAGTGCGATGGATCGGACCATCGGCCGTGATCCGTACGGCTGCGGATCGACCGCTGTCGGGGGAGAGCGAGACCGGCGAGAGGCGACCGTCCTCGGTGCAATCGTGCTCTACTACGTCTCCGGTTCCGTCCTGACCGTGACCGTGGTCAGGCTCGTTCCCGGGCTGTGAGCGAGGGGCTCGGCTCCAGAGGGATGGCCAACCGGCAGCGGCGTGCGGCGGCGGGGGAGCGGATGCGGAGGGCCGCCCATGCAGTGCCGCCGGCGACTCCCGACGTACGGCGGTCGGCCCGGACATAAGCCCGTGCCGACCGCATGCCGCCTGGACCGCCTGGACGGTCAGTTCACGGAGACGGCAGACCAAGCCGCCGCCACAGCCTCGTACTCCGTACTCCCCGCCCCGTACAGATCCTTCGCCGCGTTCAGCGTCGCCGTCCGGGCGCCCGCGTACTTCGTCGAAGACGTCATGTAGACGGTCAGGGCGCGGGACCAGAACGCGCCCAGCCACTCCTGGTCGTACCACGTGATGCAGTTCCGCATCCAGGGCCTGACGGGCTGAGGGAGGTTCGGAAGGCGTCCGCGTCCACGCCGAGGCGTTCCGGGGTCCGAGGTCATGAGCCCGTGGTGCGGAGCCCGTACCTGCATGCGCTCGCCCTGGGCCTGCTTCTGCGGCGGGGACGGGCTACGCTCCCGCCATGCCGATCAAGGGTGGGGATCTGGCGCGCGCCTTCTGGGCTGTCGATCGCGCCCTCGGAGGACAGCGGCCTCCGACCAGGTCTCAGATGGTTGCAGCCAGGCGGCCACTCGTCGTCTGGCTTGTGGCAGGGATCGTGTGGTGGGGCCTCTTCATCATCCTCCTCGAGGGAGACGTTCTGCCCGCGTTGGGCATCGGCGTGCTGCTCGGCGGATTGCTGGCGATGTTCGCCCGGATCGAAAGGGGCCGCCAGCGCCGCCTCGTGAGTCTGGGAGTGTGGGACGGTGTCCACGCCCATTCGGTCGGCGAGACCCGCGCCATGGACAAGCGGCGGATCCACGGCGAGAACCTGCGGCCCCTGTGCGAGGTGTTGGCGCACTTCGCCGAGCACGACTTCGGGGACTCCGAATGGGAGGTCGTCGAGGCGGCCCTGCCGGGAACGGACATCGAGCGTGATGAGTGGTACAGCCACCGGCTGACCGGCCGACGCACGTTCACCCTGCGGATCGCGGCAGTGCCGGATTCGAGAGACGCCTTCGTCGAGATCTATGGGGTGCTGGGTGGCCGCGGAAAGTTCCTGTTCGCGGGGGTGCTGCACGTGTTCGGCAAGTATCGCGTCAGCTGATCTTCCCGCGAGCCGGAATGGCGGTGAGTTCGCGTTCGCGCGGCGTGCATCGGCACCTATGCCAAGAAGCACGGCACGGCGGTGCACCTGTTCAGCCTGAACGGGACCGACCCGACGTTCAAGGAAGTCTGCGGCCGCTCCGCGATCTCCGGCATGCACAACCAGGAGTCCATGGGCAATCGCTTCGCGACGTTCATGCGCGACATGCGGATCATGGATGAGGACGCGTACTCGCTGGACACCACATGAGCGTGGGTAACACCTGCCTGTACGGGACGCCGCCGCCCTTCAGTTCGGGCACGTAGTTGTAGATGGTGTTGGTTGTAGATGGTGTTGCGGGAGACGCCGAGGAGTTTCGCGATCGAGGTGACGGTGTTCTCCGGGCGGGCGAGCAGGTCCCGGGCGTGCCGGACCTGCTCTTCGGTCATGGCCGGCGGGCGGCCGAGGCGGACACCGCGGGCGCGGGCGGCGTCCAGGCCTTCGTTGGCGCCCTGGATGATGAGTTCTCGGATGAACTCCGCCAGGGCGGCGAAGACGTGGAAGACCAGGCGCCCGCCGGGCGTGGTGATGTCGAGTGCCTCGTGCAGTGAGGTGAAGCCGATGCCGCGCTTGCGCAGGCCGGACACGATGGCGATGAGGTCCTGGATGGAGCGGCCGAGCCGGTCCAGCGACGGGACGACGAGGGTGTCGCCCTCGCGGAGGTGGTCGAGGGTCTTCCACAGCTCTTCGCGTTCGGCGTTCTTGCCGGACTTCCGGTCGAGCAGTTGCCCTTTGGTGGACACGCGCGCGTATCCCACGAGTCCGCCGGCCCGTACGGCCGGAACGAGGGCGAGGAGGTCGGCGGTGTCGCCGTCGCGAGGCTGCTGCACACGCCAGGTCGTACAGAAAACGGTGCTCCCCGAGTTCTTGAGCACACTGACTTTCTGACACCGTTTTATGGGCATGATCGGGTGCCGATCCGGTCGCGCGACCCCGCGTACCGATCGTGGTCAGGAATCGGTCGATTCTCGGACACGAGAGGTTCGGTCCGTAGATCTCGTCCCTCGATATCGATCCCGACATGCCGCGTGGAGGGTATCCATGTCGGGCTCAGGGGATGGCCTCAATGCGTTCCATGTGCTCCTCGCCCCACTCACCGAGGGGGGCGAGCGCGGCGTTGAGGGAGTGGCCGAACTCGGTCAACGAGTACTCCACCTTCGGCGGTACCTGGTGAAAGACCTCGCGATGCACCAGGCCACTGGCTTCCAACTCCCGGAGCTGAAGGATCAGCATTCTTTCGCTGATGCCGGGCACCGCTCGCCTCAACTCTCCAAAGCGGAGCGGCCCTTCACCAAGCGAAAACAGGATCAGCCCCTTCCACTTACCCCCCATCACCGCGATGGCGGCGTCGAATCCACACGTATAGGCCCGCCGCGTCATGAAAACTCCTACTGACAAGAATGTGGGTACCAGACAGAATTGTAGGTACTTGATGGAATGTGTGTGAAGCCCCAGCATGGAACGAGCGTCGCAGCGGGGGCCCATTGACCGGTGCGGACGTGCTCATTCGGGATTCTTTTGATGCTCAACATCTGACTGCGTACTGGAGCGAAACATGACTGGGGACAACCGCACACCCGTGACTGTCATCGGGCTGGGTTCGATGGGGCGCGCGCTGGCCGAAGCGTTCGTCGCCGCCGGGCACCCGACAACGGTGTGGAACCGCACGCCGGGCAAGGCGGCGCCGCTGGTGGCCAAGGGAGCAGTCCATGCAGAGGCCGTGGAAGCTGCGGTCGCGGCGAGCCCGCTGGTGATCACCTGCCTGACTACCTTCGAGGACACCCAACGGGCTCTGGAGCCGGCCGCTGCCGCGCTGAACGGGCGGGCTCTCGTCACCCTGAACAGCGGTTCCCCGGCCGGCGCACGCGAGACGGCCGCCTGGGCCACCGGCCACGGCGCCCGGTTCCTCGGCGGAGCGGTCAAGAACGTGCCGTCGGCCGTGGGGGCGCCGGACACCCTTCTGTACTACGGCGGCGACAGAAGCGTGTTCGACGAGTACAAGACGACCCTGAGGGTGCTGGGCGGCGACACCGTCCATCTCGGCGATGAGACGGATCTCGCTGCGCTCTACGAGATGGCGGTCGGTGGCACCCTGCTGCCGGCGCTCGTCGGGTTCTTCCAGGGCGCCGCTGCTGTCCAGGCACGCGGGCTGGACGCAAGCACGTTGGTGCGCTTCACCATCAAGTGGTTCGAGATGATCAATTCCGTCCTGCCGGCCCTTGCTCAGGAGATCGACAGCGGTGATTACAGCAAGCCCGCTTCTACTGTGAACCTCTTCCTTGCGGGAGCCGCCCACGACGAAGAGCTCGGCAAGGAGTCGAACATCGACACAGCCTGGCACACCCCCCTGCATGATCTGTTGAAGCGGGCCGTCGAGGCAGGCCACGGAGACCACAGCATCTCAGCCCTGGTCGAGGTGCTGAGGAAGCCGGAGCAGGTGGCGTAGCGCAGCGTCCGGACTCGAAGTACGAGCCGCGATATCGCCCCGCTGCCTCACGGGTACCGGTCGGCCCAGCGACAACTCCGCTGCGGCTATGACGTCGAGGCCCTCCTCGATCTCCCGCTGGAGGTCGCGTAGCCGCAGGTAGCGGGCGACGAAGATGGTCTTCTGGGCGCGGCCGACCTCCAGCATCGCCGCGTAGGTGGGGTGGGAGGCGTTGCGGGTGAAGCGGCGCAGGATCGCCTCGGTGGAGGCGGTGCGGGTGCGGATCGCGGTGGAGGTCATGGAAGAGGACGAGGAGGCCGTCCGTATGGCGCCGCCCGCGCCTACCCACCTGCGGCGGCCGCCCCGGACGTAAGCCCGGGCCGACCGCCTCCCCCGGGACTCACCCCACGGACACGGCGCTCCAAGCCGCCGCCACAGCCTCGTACTCCGTACTCCCCGCCCCGTACAGATCCTTCGCCGCGTTCAGCGTCGCCGTCCGGGCGCCCGCGTACTTCGTCGAAGACGTCATGTAGACGGTCAGCGCGCGGTACCAGATCGCGCCCAGCTTGGCCTTGCCGATCCCCGTCACCGTCGCGTCGTTGCAGGTGGTGCCGTTGTGCTGTACGCCGCCGATCGTCTTCGGGCCGCTGCCCTCCGCCAGGAGGTACGCGAAGTGATTGGCGACGCCGGACGAGTAGTGCACGTCCATATCCCCGACCGACGAGCTCCAGCAGTCCGCCGACTTGCCGTCCTTGGAGGGCTGGTCCATGTAGCGGAGGGCGGAGCGGCCGAAGCCGGGCTTCACGACCTTCTCGCCGATCAGCCAGTCGCCGGGATCCGAGGGATTGTCGGCGTAGAACTCGACCAGTGTGCCGAAGATGTCGGACGTCGCCTCGTTCAGGCCGCCCGGCTCGCCCGAGTACGTCAGGGCGGCCGTCTTGGACGTGACGCCGTGGGTCATTTCGTGGCCCGCCACATCGAGTGACACCAGTGGACCGAACGTCGTCCCGTCACCGTCGCCGTACGTCATGCAGAAGCAACTGTCGTCCCAGAAGGCGTTGTTGTACTTGCTGCCGTAGTGCACGCGGTTGTACGAGCCCTTGCCGTCCCCCGCGATGCCGCTGCGCCCGTGGACGTTCTTGTAGTAGTCCCAGGTGGTGTCGGTGCCGTACTGCGCGTCGACCGCGGCCGTGGCGCGGTCCGAAGTCGCGCCGGTGCCCCAGTGGTTGTCGGAGTCCGTGAAGACGGTCGCGGGGGCGCGTATCGCGCAGATGACGAGGACGCAGGTGTCCGTCTTGTTCTGGGCGTCGCCCGTGTACGTGTTCCCGCGCGAGGGGTCGGTGAGCTGGTACGTCGATCCCGAGGGCGTCGTCTCCAGAGGCACCTTGCCGCTGTAGAGGGACTGGCCGTCACCCGTCGCCGTCTCGATGCTGTCCCAGGCGTCGATCTGCTTGCCACTGACGGCGTCGGTGAGGACGACGCGGGCGACCGGGTTGCCGAGCGAGTCCTGGCCCGCGGCCTCGGTGCGCCAGGCCAGCTTGGGGGAGCCGTGGAGGGCGTCAACGACCAGCTGGGGCTTGGACGTTATCTTGCGGAGCGTCTCGCCGAGGTTCGCGGCGCGCAGCGCGGCAGCGGCCAGGTCGGCGGCTTTCGGGGCGGGCACCGAAGGCTTGACGGACGGCACGGAGAGATCGCCGGAGATTGCACGGTCCGCGCCGCGGTAGTCGCCGTCCGGGGCCAGGTGGACCACGAAGTCGCCACCCATAACGGGGACTTGGCGGTACGTACGGTCGTAACGCACGTGCTGGCTGCCGTCCGCGTCGACGATCACGTCACGGACCTTCGTCCCCTGCGCGGAGGTGAGACCGAGGCGCGCGGCCTGGTCAAGGAGCACCGACGTGGCGTTGTCGATCGCCGTGGCGCGGGTCGGTCTGTCGGCCGTCACCGCGGTCGGGGCGAGGGCGCCCGCCAACAGGGCGGTGGCCGCCGCGGATATGCCGACGGTGGCGAGGCGCGAACCTCGGATGTGCTGCTGCCGTATCCGACTCATCGATCTCCTCAGGAAGGCGCGCGAACGCGTGTGGGGCGGCCTGGGGTGCCGTGGAGGCCTGGTGGGGGAGCG
>NZ_JAAKZY010000126.1 GCF_011045015.1 Streptomyces scabichelini
ACTGGGGGCTGTGCCCCCAGGCCCCCCATTGGGTCGTATCTCGGCTGCCGGGCCGTTGTGGCTGGGCGCGCAGTTCCCCGCGCCCCTAAAGGGGCGCCCTCAGCGTCGTGTCCGATTTCCGCCAGCCCTCTCGTTCGTTACCGCGCAGACTGGGAGTGTGATTGATGAAGAGACCAGGTACGAAGCCGTGCGGAGCAGGGACGCTCGGTTTGACGGGGAGTTCTTCTTTGCCGTTGCGACGACTGGGATCTACTGTCGGCCGAGTTGCCCGGCGGTGACGCCCAAGCGGCGGAACGTGCGGTTTTACGCTACGGCCGCGGCTGCGCAGGGTTCGGGGTTTCGGGCGTGCCGGAGGTGTCGGCCGGACGCCGTGCCCGGTTCTGCCGAGTGGAACGTTCGCGCGGATGTCGTGGGGCGGGCCATGCGGATGATCGGCGACGGGGTCGTGGACCGTGAGGGTGTCGCCGGGCTTGCCGTGCGGCTCGGGTACAGCGCGCGGCAGGTGCAGCGGCAGCTCACCGCGGAGCTGGGCGCGGGGCCGGTGGCGCTGGCGCGGGCCCAGCGGGCGCACACCGCGCGGGTACTGCTGCAGACGACGGAGCTGCCGATCACGGAGATCGCCTTCGCCGCCGGGTTCGCGAGCGTGCGGCAGTTCAACGACACGATCCGTACGGTGTACGCGTCGACGCCCAGCGAGCTGCGCGCCGCCGCGCCCCGTGGCCGGGGTGCCGCGTCCCGCCGTGCGGCCACCCCGTCCGCCGGCATCCCGCTGCGTCTCGCGCACCGCGGCCCGTACCAGGCCGCCGCCGTCTTCGACCTGCTCGCCGCCGAGGCCGTACCCGGCATCGAGGAGGTGGCCGGAACCTCGGGTTCCCGTACCTACCGCCGCACCCTGCGGCTGCCGTACGGCACGGGCATCGTCGCCGTGGGCGAGACCCGTCCGGCCCCCGCCCGCGCCGGCGGCTGGCTCGACGCCCGGCTGCACCTCACCGATCTCCGCGACCTCACCACGGCCGTACAGCGGTTGCGGCGTCTCTTCGATCTCGACGCCGATCCGTACGCCGTGGACGAGCGGCTGGCCGCCGATCCCCGGCTGGCCCCGCTGGTGGCCGCCCGGCCGGGGCTGCGTTCGCCGGGTGCCGCCGATCCGGAGGAACTGGCGGTGCGCGCAGTGGTGGGGCGGAGTGAGGCCGCGAGGCTGGTACGGGCGTACGGGAAGGTGCTGGACGCGCCCTGCGGGACGCTCACGCATGTCTTTCCCGAGCCGGCCGTCCTCGCCGAAGCCGAGGGTGAGGGTGAGGCCGGGGGCGGGGGCGAGGGTGAACCGGGTGGCGCCCTCGGCACGCTTCGCGCCCTTGCCGCCGCCCTCGCCGACGGTCGCCTGCGGCTCGACCCGGGTGCCGATCGCGACGACGCGCAGGAAGCCCTGCTCGCGCTGCCCGGCATGGATCCCCGCACCATGGCCGTCATCCGCGCCCGCGCTCTCGGCGACCCGGACGTGGCTCCGCCGGGCGAACCCGTTCCCGACACCTGGCGGCCCTGGCGTACCTACGCCCTGCGGCACCTGGAGGCCGCCGGGTAGCGGGCGGGATGAGGGTCCGGGTCAGTCCTCCTCCAGGCCCCAGCTGTGGATCCGCCTCGGATGGACGCGGATCAGCTCCTCGCTGAAGTGAGGGCCCAAGTCATGTGGTCCCGTGAGGAGTTCGGCCTCGCCGCGGATGTCCACGCCGCGTACCTTCCAGGGCCGGAGGCTGACGATGTCGTCGACGACGAGGGCGACCTTCGGGTTCTTCCGCAGGTTGCGCCACTTCTTCGTGGTCCCCAAGGCCGAACCGCCGATCAGGATCGTCCCGTCGTCCTGTGGAAAGAAGCCGACGGGGTTCGCCTGCGGCTGGCCGTGCTGGTCGACGGTGGCCAGCCGGCCCAGCCGCTGCGACTTGAGATACGCCCGCTCGGCTTCGCTGAATTCGGTCATGGCAAGAGCCAAACACGTACGTCATGCCGTACGCATCCGATCCTCGGCCTAGGTCTGGAGACCTGTTTCCGCTCCGTCGACGGGGCTCACGGCGTGGGCAGCCCCCAGCGCGGTGCCTCCTCGTTCGGCTCGACGGGTGCGATCCGCAGGTCCGGCCGGTCGCCCTTCGCCGTGATGAGCGCCGACTCGCCCTTCCGCAGGGGGACTTGGATCGCACCGTCGCCCACGGACTCGTACCGCAGTGGACGTCCCCGGCCGTCCCGTACCTCGATCGGGCCCGCGATGCCATGCCGTACGACGCAGGGGGCGCCAGCCTCGCTGACCAGCCGGACCCAGCGGGTCACCCCGTCCTTGCGCACGGCACTGAGCAGAAACGCACCCTCCGTACGGAAGTCGTGGACGGTCAGGTCCGCCCAGGCCGCGGGCAGGGCGGGGAAGATGCGGATGATGCCGCCCCAGGACTGGCAGATCATGTCGTGCAGGGACTGGGCAGCTGAGAGGGGAGTCTCGATGACCGGGCCCGACTCCTTGTACATGGTGTTGGGCTGGATGAAGCGGGACATGAGCTGGCCGAGGTACGTGAGCGCGTCCTCGCCCTTGCCGAGCAGTGCCGACATGGAGGCCGCGCCCGTGAACGTATAGCCCTGGAGGGCGCCCTCGAAGCCGACCCAGTGGGCCAGCGACTTCTCGATCAAGGCCTTTTCGTCGGGGGTGTCGCCGGTGAGCTCGTACAGCGGGTAGACCGCCAGCAGATGCGAGTAGTGGCGGTGCGACTTCGCGAAGGGGATGTCCGCGCCGATCATGAAGCCGTTCTCGTCCGTCGGATAAGCGACCCGTTTGGCCAGCACCTCGCGCCAGCGCGGCGCCGACTCGTCGTCGATGCCGAGGAGTTCGGCGGACTCGAGGAGGGTGCGGCAGCCCCATGTCAGCAGCATCAGGTCGTAGTTGCAGTCCCGCGAGTTGCCGCCGTACTCGGGCGAGAAGGTGGCCGGGAGGTGCAGCTTGCCGTCGGCGCCCGGCTCCAGGAAGTGCAGGTAGTAGTTGATCGCCTTGCGGAGGAGGGGGAAGAGGACGTCGCGGAGGATCGACTCGTCCATGGTGTGGCGGTAGCTGAGCCAGACGTTGTGCAGGGCCCAGGTGAGGTTGCCGACCTCGGGGGTCGGCGGGTCCTGGCCCGGGATGCCGACGCCGTAGCCCAGTCCGGGGGTGGTCGCGCCGCCGTTGACCAGCGAGGCGTCGGTGGTGCGGGGGATGCCGAGTGAGTCCGCGCGGTACGCGGGCGCCATCTCGGCCGTGAGGTTGTCCCGGAACTCGCTCAACGCCCTTGTCACAGCGTCGAGTTCGAGATGATTGGAGCCGTGGATCAGCCAGTACTCCAACTGCACGTTCAGGTTCCACCACGTCGCCGGCCACGGCGTCGACTCCAGCCAGGGGCCGCTCGTCGCCATCACGGGTGCGTCCCGGCGGGCCGCGGAGGCCGTCTTGTAGAGCTGGATCCAGTAGAAGCGCTGGATGCGGGCGTCGGGCAGCGAGAGGAAACTCTTCCGGTAGAAGGCGTGCCACCAGACACGATGCGCCACCGCCAGAAGGTCGTACGAGAGGTACGAGGCGTTCCGGACGGCGGCCAGGGCCCGCCCGAGCGCCGTCGACTTCGGATACGAGTGCGCGACATGCGCGTACAGCGTCCGCGTACGGCCCCGGGTGCGCTCCCGCCACGCGGTGACGTGCTGCCCGCCGGACAGCAGCGGTTGTACGGCGGTGGAGATGCCGTCGTGTTCCCCGGTCTCGGCGGGCGGGTTGGCCGCGTACCCCTCCGGCAGTGGCCGGAACGCGGCGCGCGGGCTGATCGCCTCCGCCGGGTGGAACACCCACTTGAAGTCGCGTTCGCCCTCGCTCGGTGTCACCTCGACGGCGAGTACGGAGCGGGAGGTGTGCACGAGGGCGCGGATCTTGAGGGTGCCCTTGTCGGTGGTGAGCGTGCCGGTCAGCTCGGCGTCGCGCAGCCCGAGCCGCCAGTCCAGGCCGGTGATCGTGCCCACCGGCTCCAGCGTGAAGTGGCCGATCGGCAGCCGCGCGAGCCCGAACAGCGAGCCGAACTGCGGGCGGTGGTCCTGGACTTCGGAGTGCTGCACGTTGAAGCGGACGGCCGCGGTTTCCCTGCCCGGTTCGGCGTAGATGCCGGAGCCGAGGAAGCCGTTGCCCAGGTACGGGCCCTCGTACCAAGTCTTCGGCATCCGCTGCCAGACGAG
The DNA here is from genome assembly GCF_011045015.1 of Streptomyces scabichelini. Taxonomy (GTDB): domain Bacteria; phylum Actinomycetota; class Actinomycetes; order Streptomycetales; family Streptomycetaceae; genus Streptomyces; species Streptomyces scabichelini. Next base: position 4,225 of record NZ_JAAKZY010000126.1, read on the forward strand.
GTCCGCGTCGTCGAGGACGGTGCTCCAGGGGTCGGCGGCGCCCACACCCACGGTGCCGATCCCGGCCCCGGACTCGGCCCCGGACTCGGCTCTCGCCTGGGCCGGCAGCCCGCCCGCGAGCAGCGTCCCGCCGAGGGCGGAGCCGGTGGCGAGCACGGTACGTCTGGATGGGCTGGGCATGGTGCCTCCTGGCGGCTCATAAGTCGTACAGCAGTCGTGCAGCTCTCGTGCAGCGCGGCGATTCATCGGAGCTATCCCAGAGCGCAACGTAGAGTTGATGCGTGAGCTCGTCAATAAGACGGGAGAGATCCGATGTGTTGGTGGGGTGTTGGTGAGATTCAGTGTGCTGATGACATTCGGTGTGCTGGGCGCAGGCTCAGCCCCAGAACACCGCTCCCAGCCACGCCCCCGTGATCAGCAGACACGCGAACAGCTCCACCAGAAAGCCGGTCCCGCCCGAGCGCATCACCAGGCGGACCGATGCCACGGCTTCCCTGTGCCCGCCCAGACGCAGCCGTTCGGCGAGATAGATGCCGCCCAGGAAGCCGGGAATCGCACCGAGCACCGGCAGCACGAAGAAGCCGAGCAGCGCCCCGGCCCCGGCGTACGCCGCCATGCGCGGGGTGGCCCTCTTCTCGAGCCGTCGGCGTGGCGGCAGCTGCCAGCGGATCACCTGGGAGAGGAACTGGACGCAGGTGGCGCCCACGAGGACCGCCCAGGAAAGCCCTTCGGGGTCCTCGAACGCCCACCACAGGACCGCCGCCCACACCAGCCACGACCCGGGCGCACCGGGCACCAGCACGCCGCTCAGGCCGAGAAGTATCACGAGGCCGACCAGCAGGAGTTCCCAGGCTCCCATCTCTCCAGCGTGCCGGAGTCCGGGCGGAACCGCAGGTCAGTTCCGGGCCACCCAGCCTCTCTCGTACGCATGCCAGCCGAGCTGGAGCCGTGTCGTCACGCCGGTCAGCTCCATCAGCCGCTTCACCCGGCGCTGTACGGTCCGCAGGCCGAGGTCGAGCTGTTTGGCGACGCTCGCGTCGGTCAGTCCGGCGAGGAGCAGGGACAGGATCTCCAAGTCCGCGGCATCGGGTCCGTCCGGCTCCTGCTCGGCGAGCGTGCCGGCCGCGTCGAGGCGCAGCGGGAGCGCGTCACGCCACACCGCTTCGAACAACGCCGACAGTGAGGTGAGCAGCTCGCTCGCGTGCACCACGAGCGCGGCCGGTTCCAGGGCGTGCGAGGTCAGCGGCACCATGGCGAGCGTCCGGTCGACCATCACCAGCTTGGTCGGCACCTGGTCCACGACCCGTAACTGGACCCGTGCCTCTTCGTCGCGGCCGAGCGCCTCGGACAGTTCGACGATGCCGGTGGGCCGGTGCAGCACCGCGCGCTCGACGACCAGCCGGGAGCGGGCGGCCTGTCCCTGCGCGTTGCTCTCGGCCCCTGTGACGGCGACGTTCTCGGTCCCCGTGACGGCGACCGGGTTGTCGGTGACCAGCGCGCACACTTCCTCGCTCGCGCCGAGCCGGAGCTGCAGAAACCGCTGCGAGACCGCGGCCGCGCCGGTCACCACCTCGACCAGGTCGTGCACGGCGGACCCGGCGGCCTGTGCGCGGTACTCCTCGGCGAGCAGCGCGGCCGCCAGCTCCGCCTCCTCCAGCTCGTGCCGCCGCTGGGTGAGCAGCGCCCCGAGGGCGACCCCGGGCGGCGCCGCGACCCAGCGCCCCGGCCGGGCCGACGACCGGGCCGCGAGCCCGTGCCGCTCCAGGCGGCGCAGCGCGCGCTCGGTGTCGTGCTCGCCGAGCGTGAGCCGCCGCGCGAGGTCCGGCACGTCGGCGGCGCCCACGGACACCAGCGCCCGGTACGCCGACTCGTGCGTCTCGTCCAGACCGATCGCTCCCAGCACCGGCGACGTCCCTCCCCGAAGACCGGCCGTGGCGGAGAACGGCCACGGCGCACACCCTCCCCCGACTGCCTCCCCCAGCTATTGCCGGGGATGCCCCCAGAGGTACCCGGCACATCATTCCCGTACCACCCGCCTGTCCGCCAAGGTCGCGCCACCGCGGCATCAACTGCCGCCGCTCCAACGGCCGGTCACTCCAGTGCCGCCGGAGGCTTCTCCGGGGGCGCCCGGCGGTCTCGTATCGTCGTTCGACCTCCAATCCACCGGCCGGTTTTTCCTGATGCACCGTTTTCATCCGGCCGGTGCAGTGGACAATTGGGGGCATGAGCCAGCAGGGGGAGACGCCCACCGGTCATGAGGACGACTGGTGGCGGCAGTTGTACGACGACTCCACCGAGGACACGGGGCCGGCGGCCGCGGCTGATTCCCTCGACGACCGGTTCGCCTCGGCGGCGGGGACGGTCGGAGCTGTTCCGCACCAGGGTCCCGCCGACGGCCTGGCCGACGGTCCGGCCGGTGGTTCGGTCGGCGGTCCGGTCGGCGGGGGCACCGCCGCGAAACCGCCGTCCTCGGGGCCGCCGGGCGGCAATGCGCTGCGGCGCAGCGGGCTCCAGCGGCAGCGGGCGCCCTGGGAGGCGCCGCCCCCCGAACCCACGGGACCCATGTCCTTCCCGCCGGCACCCAAGTCGTCGGCATTCCCCACGGAGGCGTCCCACGGCGATACGTCCACGGAGACGCCCGGGGCGGCGGTGCCCGAATCGCGGGCGCCCACCGGCGGTCCCGTCGGTCCGTCGGCTGCCGTCACGTCCGCCGATGCGGGTCGGTCGTCGGCGCATTCCGTGCCAGCCGATGCGCGTCCGTCGTCGGTACCCTCCGCGCCCTCCGCGCCCTCCGCGCCCGAACGGGCTCAGCCGGACCCGTCCGCCGGGCGGAACCCGTCCGCCGGGCGGGCCGACACCCCGGCCGACGTCCCAATCGACGCCTCGTACGGCAAGCGGGCCGGGCCACCGGCCGGCGGTCCGCCCGCCACACTGGTCGACGCGCTGTCAAAGACCCCCACGGACGCTCCGCCGAAGGCCTCCTCGGACGTCCCGTCGGACGCCCCGTCCACCACTGACGCCCCTCCGACCCCGGCCATCACCACCGTCGACTACGTGGGCTCCGGCCCGCCCACCTACGAGGCCGAACCCACCGCCCTGCCGCCCGCGGACCCCGACGATCTCGACGACCTGGTCGCCGACACCGTGCTGGACGGGGCGCACTACGGGACCTGCACGCTGCGGGCCGCTTCCGTGCGCGGGGACTCCGCGCGGTACCGGGGTGAGCCGCGGCGGGACTCGCTGCTGACCGCCCGGTTCGGGACGGGGGAGCAGGCGCTCGTACTCGTCGCCATGGCGACCGGAGCACGGGCCACGCCGGATGCCCACCGGGCCGCCGCCGAGGCCTGTCAGTGGATCGGGCGGGCCGTGGGCCGCAGCCATCCGCGGCTGGCCGAGGACATCAGGGCCGCCCGGCGCGGCGACCTCAAGTCGGGTCTGCACCGGCTCACCGACCGCAGCCTCGGCAAACTCCGGGCCACCGCCGCCGAGCAGGGCATCGACCCCGAGGAGTACACGGCGAGCCTGCGCTGCCTCCTGCTCCCCGCCGACCCCGAGTGCCGTACGCGCGTCTTCTTCGGCGTCGGCGCGGGCGGCCTGTTCCGGCTGCGTGACGGCGAGTGGCAGGACATCGAGCCGCGCGTCGCCGAGACCACCGGCGAGGCCGTGGTCGGCTTCGGCTCGCTGCCCTCCGAGACGCCCGAGGGCGACCGGCTCACCATGGACCTCGGCATCGCCACACCCCCGAGCCCGTACGAGCCCGCCCCCGTGCCGCCTCGCGCCCCCTTCCGCTTCCGCGCCTCCGTCGCCCGACCGGGAGACACGCTGCTCCTGTGCACGGGCGGCATGGCCGAGCCCTTGCGCGGCGAACCCGGCCTCGCCCGCCATCTGACGGCCCGCTGGACGGACACCGAGCCGCCGGGCCTGGCCGCGTTCCTCGCCGACGTCCAGGTGAGGGTCAAGGGGTACGCGGACGACCGCACGGCTGCGGCTGTCTGGGAGGCGTGACTGCGGGGATCCTCAGGAGCGGACGCCGCGCACCCTGCGCAGCCCCACCGCACAGACCCCGCAGACCGCACCCCAGACGGCGTTGACGAGGAAGAGCGGGACGATGGCCTGCGGATGTGCGAGGGGGCCCTGGAGTTCTCCCGTGAGGACGGGGGAGAGGGCCGCGCTCAGGACCAGGGCTGCCGCCGCGTACGCCAGGCCTGTGGTGACCAGGGTCAGGAAAGGCTCGCGTACCCGGCTGAGGCCGACCGCGAGAATCCAGGTCAGCGTGATGAACACGGTGAGGGTCAGCGAGGTCGCGGATTTCCCGAGCGCGTCGCTCAGGCCGACGATCGAGAACGGCGGCCGGAGCAGCGCGGTGGCCGTCAGGGCAGTCACCAGCGGCCAGTTGAGGCCGCGCAGGCGCTCGGCGAGCGGGAGGTCGGTCTCGGTTGTCTTCATGCGGCCAGCGTCGGCGGACGGCTCGCGTCGGAACGTCGGTCCGCGGCTGACACCTGCCATACCCCACGAGTTGCGCCCGCGCGGCGCCGCGTACCGCTGTGGTTGCGGGGCGGGCGCGGCCTGTTCCGTCGCGTGGAGGAGGGCGGTGGTCACGCGGTCTGCCTAGGCTGGCCGTATGGCCACCGGCACCGCTTCCCGTGCGCTCCCGCGTCCGCTGCGTGAACGCCCGCTGTCCCGTGCACGTCTGCGTCCGCCCCGCGGCCGCGGGGCGGACGCCGCCCTCGCCTCCGGCGTCTTCCTGCTGGTGGCCGTGGGCAGTCTGAGGTCGCTCATCGGCGAACGGGAGGAGTCCTGGGCGGTCACCTCCGCCGGCTGGGTGCTGATCGCCGCCGTCTGCGGGGCCCTGTACTTCTGCCGCCGCCACCCCGTGGCCGTCGCCGCGTTCGTGCTGGCCTGCAACGCGGCGTACTACCTCAACAGCGCCTACGACGGGCCGCTCATGGTCGCGTTCGTCGTGGCGCTGTACTCGGTCGCGGCCGAGGGGCGTCTCCAGTCGGCGATAGCCCTGGCCGCGCTGAGCGTGATCGGCACCGGCCTCGGCACGCTGGCGGGCAACGAGGACGTCAACGGCGTCGCCGTGTTCATGCTGACGGGCTGGCTCGTCGGGGTGATCGCGCTCGGCTGGGTACGGCACAGCCGCCAGGCCTACGCCCGGGAGGCGGAGCAGCGCGCGGCGAGCGAGGAGCGGCTGCGCATCGCGCGCGAGCTGCACGATGTCATCGGCCACCACATCTCGCTCGTCAACGTCCAGTCCGCGGCGGCCCTGCGGCGCCTGCAGAAGGACCCGGTCAAGGGCGCGGAGAGGGCCGGGGAGGCGCTGGGAGCGATCAAGGAGTCCAGCCGGCAGGCCCTGCGTGAACTGCGGGCCACCCTCGGCGTGCTGCGGCAGGCCGACGAGGCGGCGCCCACCGCGCCGACGGCCGGACTCGACCGGATGGGCGAGCTGGTCGAAGCCGCCCGGCTCGCGGGTCTCGACGTACGCACGCAGACCGACGGCGGGCGGCGGCCGCTGCCCACCGAGGTGGACCTGGCCGCGTACCGCATCGTCCAGGAGTCCCTCACCAACGTGACCCGCCACGCCCGGGCCACCACGGTCACGGTCCGCGTCGACCGGGGCCCTGCCGATGTCACGGTCGAGATCACCGACGACGGCCAGGGACCCGCCCCGGCCGGCGGGATGCCCGGCAGCGGCATCAGCGGTATGCGCGAGCGGGCCCGCGCGCTGGGCGGCGAACTCACCGCGGGACCCGCGCCGGGCAGGGGTTTCACCGTGCGCGCCCGGCTTCCGTACGAGATTCCGTATGACGTTCCGAACGTTCCGAAACCGAACATTCCGCATGAGGTTCCGAACGAGAACGGAGCACCCTCACCGTCATGATCAAGGTGGTGCTGGCGGACGACCAGCGGCTGGTGCGCGCCGGGTTCCGTTCGATCCTGGAGGACGAGGACGACATCGAGGTGCTCGGCGAGGCGGGCGACGGCGAGCAGGCCGTCGCCGCCTGCCGTGAACTGCGCCCGGACGTATTGCTCCTGGACATCCGCATGCCCGGCGTCGACGGTCTGGAGGCGGCCCGGCGGATCGCCGCCGACGCCCGCCTGGACGCCGTCAAGGTCGTCATCCTGACCACCTTCGACCTGGACGACTACGTGTACGGCGCGCTGCGCGCCGGTGCCAGCGGCTTCCTGGTCAAGGACACCGAACCCGAGGAACTGGTGCACGCCGTGCGGGTGGCGGCCCGCGGCGACGCGCTGATCAGCCCTACGGTCACGCGCCGGCTGATCGCCGAGTTCGCCGGACGGGCCAGAGCCCCGGAGCCGAGCCCGCGCCTGAACGCCCTGACCGAGCGCGAGAGCGAGGTCATGCGGCTCGTCGCGGCCGGACTGACGAACGACGAGATCGCCGCCCGCCTCGTCCTCAGCCCCGCCACCGCCAAGACCCACGTCAGCCGCATCATGACCAAGCTCGACGTCCGCGACCGCTCCCAACTCGTGGTCCTGGCATACGAGTCCGGCATGGTCAGCCCCGGCTGGCTGACCGAGTAGCAACCACGGACGTAGGCGGGCGCGGGCGCCCGCAACCGGTGGGGTACGGCAGGTGACCGCCGTAGGCCGACGCCCTGTGGCCCACCGCGATCCGACGCTGTGGGCATGACCACACACCCCCCTTCAGCTAAGGCTCCCAAGGCCCCTTCTGCCAAGGCTTCCAAGGCCGCGGCCGCCCTCGTCGGCCTGCTGGCCGGCGGTGCCGCGGGCTTTCTGCTGACCCAGGCCGCGGCCGCCTTCTTCGCCTTCGTCCTCGACCGCGCCCTCGATGTGGACGGCAGCGGCGTACTGCTGGCCGTCTTCGTCGCGGTGCCGGTGGTCTGCGCCGCTCTCGGCGCCGCCGTCGCCGTCCGGCTCCCACGTCCGAGCCGCGGGAGCTGGTGAACCATGGCCTCGGCACACCGCACGTCGACCGTCGAACCCGTCGTCGACCGAACAGGCGTCTTCGGCCGCCTCGCCTCCTGGTCCCAGCGCCACCGGTGGAGCGCCGTGCTCCTGTGGATCCTCGTCGTCGCGGCGATCACCGCCGGCTCGCAGGCCGCGGGCAGCAGCTACCGCAACGACTTCACCCTGCCCGGCACCGACTCCCAGGCCGCCACCGATCTGCTCGAGCGGCACGGCTCGGCGCAGGCGGGCGACAGCGTGCAGATCGTCTTCAAGGACACCGAGGGGCTGAGGGGCGACCGCGCCGACATCGAGCCCATGCTCGACCGGGTGCGCGGCCTGCCCGCCGTCACCGACGTCCGCAGCCCGTACGCCGATGCCGCCGCCGTCTCCGAGGACGGCACCGTCGGCTACGCCACCGTCGTCCTCGACGACAAGGCCGAGAACGTACCCAAGGAGGACGTCACCCGGATCATCGACACCGCCCGCACGGCCGCCGGCGACGGCCTGACCGTCGAACTCGGCGGAGACGCGGTGCGCGGCGCCGAAGAAGAGGAGGGCGGGGCCGCCGAGGGCGCGGGCATGCTCGCCGCACTGGTCGTCCTCGTACTGCTCTTCGGCTCCGTGGTGGCCGCCATGCTGCCGCTGGTCACCGCGCTCTTCGCGGTCGGCGGTGCGGTCGGACTGATCGCGCTGGCCTCCCACGTCTTCACCATCGCCGACTTCACCCCGCCGATCATGCTGCTGGTCGGTCTCGGCGTCGGCGTCGACTACGCCCTGCTGATCTTCTACCGCTACCGGCACGAACTCACCCACGGCGCGGACCGGCGGAGGGCGGCCCGTACCGCCCTGGACGCCGCGGGCCGCACGGTCTTCTTCGCCGGCTGCACCGTCATCATCGCCCTGCTCGGCCTGGTCGCCCTGGGACTCGGCTCGCTCCAAGGCGTGGCCCTGGCCGTCGCGCTGACGGTCCTCGTCACCATGGCCGCCTCGCTGGTCCTGCTGCCCGCCCTGCTGGCACTCTTCGGCAACCGCATCCAACGGCACGTACGCAGGCGAGCGGCCCGGGCGGAAGCCAAGGGCAGGGAGGAAGGCCGCCGTTGGCGACGGCTGGCCTCGGCCGTGCAGCGGCGCCCGCTGCCCGCGCTGCTGGCCGCCGTGGTGGCCCTGCTCGCGCTGTCCGCCCCGGCGCTCGGCATGCGCCTCGGCTTCGCCGACGCGGGCAACGACCCGGCGTCGTCCACCAGCCGTAAGGCGTACGACCTGCTGGCCGAGGGCTTCGGCCCCGGGTTCAACGGCCCCCTGCTCGTGGTCGCCCAGGGCGGTACAGCCGCCGCCGAGGAACTGCGGACCACACTGACCCGCACCGACGGCATCGCCGCCACCACTCCGCCGCTGCCCTCCGAGGACGGCGCCGTGTCCACCGTCATCGCCTTCCCCCGGACGTCGCCGCAGGACGCGGACACCACACGGCTCGTGCACTCGCTGCGCGACGACGTCCTGCCGCGGCTCGCCGAGGGCACCGACACCACCTACCTGGTCGGCGGGCCCACCGCCGCGGCCCAGGACTTCGCCGACTCGGTCTCCGCGCGGATGCCGCTGTTCGTCGCCATCGTCGTCGGCCTGTCCGGCCTCCTGCTCATGGCGGTCTTCCGGTCCGTCCTGATTCCCCTCAAGGCCGCGCTGCTCAACCTGCTGTCGATCGCGGCGGCGCTCGGCGCCATCACCCTGGTCTTCCAGCACGGCTGGTTCGGTGTGCAGCCCGGCCCCATCGAGGCGTTCATCCCCGTGATGATCTTCGCGATCGTCTTCGGACTGTCCATGGACTACGAGGTGTTCCTCGTCTCCCGCATCCACGAGGAATGGGAGCGGACGCGGGACCCCTCGCACGCGGTCCGCGAGGGCCTGGCCGCCACCGGCAAGGTCATCACGGCCGCCGCTGCCATCATGATCGTGGTCTTCGCCGCCTTCGTCCTCAGCCCGAACCGCATGCTCCAGCAGTTCGGCCTCGGTCTGGCGGTCGCCATACTCCTCGACGCCGTGGTGATCCGCTGCCTGATCGTCCCGGCCGCCATGCAACTCTTCGGCAGGCGCGCCTGGTGGCTCCCCGCCCCGCTGGCCCGGCTCCTCCCGAAGATGGCACTGGAACGACCGGAGGGCGACTGACTCCGACGTCCACGTCGAGTTCACGCCGACCTCCGTGTCGAGTTCCAGCCGCCGATACACGGGTTCACCTCCCCTTGTACGGGGAACCCGTGGCCGTGCCCGCAGGTGGTTGACGATTCGACATGACTGTCACGTTCTGGTCGGGGCATGCATCTCGTGAAAGTGTTCGAGCGGTTCGAGCAGGAGGGGATGAAATCGGCGTGCGGGCGGGGGCCATGAAGAGGCAGGCACGAGGAGGCGGTCCCGTCGTATCCGGGGCCTTCCCGGTGAAGACGGTGAAAACGGGGAAGACGGCGGAGGAACCGGCGGACAGTGCCACGGACCAGCACGGCTTTCCGCAGCTCAAGCGCAGGTTGAGGCGGGCCGATCTGCGAGCCGTGCCCGAAGTGCGCAGGGCGCTGCGGGAGTTGCTCTCCCAGTGGGGCAGGCCCGGCAGATCCGAGATAGCGGAACTGCTGACCAGCGAACTCGTCACCAACGCCCTCGTCCACACCGACCACGACGCGGTGGTCACGGCCACGGTCGGCCCGCGTGGACTCCGGGTGGAGGTGAGGGACTTCGTGGGGCGCAAGCCGAGCCCGCGGGTGCCGAACGCCGACGACGGTACGCATGGCCGAGGCCTCTTCCTCGTACAGTCGCTCGCGGACGCGTGGGGCGTACGGGTGCACGGCGTGGGCAAGGCGGTGTGGTTCGAACTGAGCGGCGGCGCGGCCTAGAAGCAGGCCACGCCGCCGTAGAAAGCGCCGTACAAAGCAAGGCAACGAGGGGGAGCCGGAGCTCGACCCTCAGCCGAACTGCTGCTCCAGGTCCTTCAGCTTGCGCTCCAGGGAGTCCAGCCGCGGCAGAGCCATCGTGTCGTCCTCGGCGGTGAGATCGACGGTGACCGGCTCAGGGCCGCTCGTCACGGCCGCGAGGGAGGGACGGGCGCGCACGGGCAGTGGTTCCGGCGTCGATATAGCAGGCTCCGCGGTGACCTGAGCGGGCGCCGAGGCGGCCGGCACGGTCTGCATCTCGACCTGCCTGCCGCCGCGCCCCATCAGTCCGCGGTGGCCACGGGTGAGCGCCTTGATGCGGGCACGGTCCAGGCGCTCCTGGTCGCGCCGGCGCAGCCGGTTCTGCTCCTTCTGCCGCTTGTCCTCGCGTACTTCCTCGACGGCCTCGTCCAGGCTGCGCACACCTTCGAGGAGCATCAGCGACCAGGCACCGTAGGTCTCACGGGGCGCACGCAGCCAGCGGACGATCCGGATCTGCGGCAGCGGGCGCGGCACCAGGCCCTGCTCGCGCAGCGCCGCCCGGCGGGTCTGCTTCAGGGCCCGGTCGAACAGCACCGCGGCCGACAGGGACATGCCCGCGAAGAAGTGCGGGGCGCCGGCGTGGCCGAGGCCGCGGGGGGCGTGCACCCAGTTGAACCAGGCGGCGGCGGCCGCGAACGTCCATACAAGTATCCGGGAGCCGAGCGCGGCGTCGCCGTGGCTCGCCTCGCGCACCGCGAGCACCGAGCAGAACATCGCGGCGCCGTCCAGGCCGAACGGAACGAGGTACTGCCAGCCGCCGGAGAGATTCAGGTTCTGCTCGCCGAAGCCGACCAGACCGTGGAAGGAGAGCGCTGCGGCGACCGCGGCGCAGCAGAACAGCAGCACGTAGGAGGCGGTGCCGTATACGGCCTCCTTGCGCCTGCGGCGCTCCTCGCTGCGCTCCCACGAGTCCTCCGCGTGCGCTTTCTCCCCGGAGCGCTTGCCGCGCGCGAGTACCGCCACCGCCGCCAGCATGCCCAGGAGCAGTACGGCGCCCGGAAGCAGCCAGTTCAGCGATATGTCGGTCAGTCTCATCTGGGGTCCCTTGCATTGGGATAGGGCGTAACGCCCGCCATAGTGGCCCAATCCCGTCGGCCCTCAGGGGGGTTTCGGCGCAAGAGGCCGCCAAGGGAGTGCAAGGGGATGCGCAGGGCGACGTTCTGCTCGAACTGCCGGGCGAGGGCCAGGAGTTGAGTGCGAATAAGATTACCCGTACGGATGGTTCTTCGGAAAGTTCCTGCGACAAGTGAGGAAGTTGTGAATCGCCCGTAATCTACAGGGCGGCTTTCAACCGGCCGTGGCAGCAGTCCACTTGTTCCGGAGGGGCGTCATCCGGGCGTCGAGGCGCAGGCCGGCGACCGCTCGGAGGTCACTCAGTCGACCGCGGCCGCCGTCAGCTTCTCGATGCGGACGGCATCGCAGTTGCGCGGGCAGTTGGCGCAGGTGTCCTCGGGGTCCAGGGTGTAGAAGAAGCAGCAGCTCGCCCGGTCGCGGGTGGACAGCGACTCGCCGTTCGGGCCGGTCAGTTCGCGGAACGCGGCCGTGCCGACGTACGGGCGGGTCGCGCCCGGGAGCAGCCGGTCGAGTTCGGCCATGGCGCGCTGCTCCTCGCCGACGAGCTGGCCGATGTACCAGAGTCCCTCGACGAGGTCGTCGGTCGCCATGCCCCACAGGGCGCGGCCCCTGCGCCGCATCCGGGGGCCGAATCCGCCGAGCACCGGTTCCATGTGCTCGGCGACGGCCGTCCGTACCTCTGCGCGCAGGGCCTCCTCGTCCGGTACGACGCGGGCACCGGGCAGCGTGGCCGCCGGGTCGTCCGGCAGACAGGCGAACTCGCCGACCCGCACGGCCATGCGGCCGAGGGTGCGCTGGAAGGAGACGTGTTCCACGGGGAATCGGGGGACGCGGCGCAGCAGGAACCACGGCACCGTGAAGAGCAGACAGGCCGGCCAGGCGTACCGGTGCAGGCCGAAGCTGGCGATGACGTCGGGGCGGGCCTGCTGTCGGTAGTCCTGGAGTGTCTGCGCGTTGTCCCACGCGAGGAACGCGTCGAGGTCGGGTCCGCCCGCCGCGAGCCGGTCTACGGCGACCCAGCCACCGCCCAGCGGGGCCGGTTCCCCGGGGCCGAGCTCGGTGATGCCCAGGTGGGGGAACACCTCGGTCAGGCGGTCGTACGCCTCCGCGACGGCTGAAGGCGCCGGGCGTACGGGGACGCCGGGCGAGGCCGCGGCCGGGGCGGGAACGGACATGCAAGGACCACCGATTCAGGATCGTTTGCAGGTAAGGCTTACCTTATCCGATGTGGTCGAGGTTTGAACTGCCGCCCGCTCCGCCTATCGTGCTGGACTACGGCCACATCGGCCGCAATGGCCACAAGTACCGCCAAGCCCGGAGGAGGCCCCCGTGGAGCAGGAAGCCGGTCCGGGGACACAGGCCCGCCCCGCGGCGGAAGCCCGACCGGGCGGGGGAGCCGTCCGGGTGCCACCGCAGCCGCGGGCGGCGGACGTGGACCGCGAGCGTGGTACTGGCCGGGAGAACGCGTCCCGTGAGCGTGCCGATGGTCCAGGCGAGCCGGACGGGGCCCGAGGCCCCGACCGCAACGGCGGGCGCGGCCCCGAGGCCGGCCGCGCCGACGCGGGCCGCGAGGGCGGTGCACCCAGGGAATCCAGGGAATCCAGGGAATCCAGGGAATCCAGGGAACCTAGGGACGCGACCGCCCACTCGGATGCGGCCCGAGGCGAGCACACCCACAGCGAGCCCCCGCTCCCGCGACCGCGCACGGCACACGGCAGCCTGCCGGGCGGCTCGGCACGCGGGGACGCGCCCGGTGCCGCGAGCCCGGCGGGTCTGGTCGGCGCGCCCCGCACGCCTGGGAGCGAGGGCTCCGCCGCCGCGCCCGATTCCGCGACCCGCGAGGCCTACTCGGGCGGGTACAGGGAGCGCGGTGCAGCCGACGCATACGACGGGCCCGACGGACACGACGGGCCCGATGGATACGACGGGCCCGATGGATACGACAGGCCCGACGAGTACGACGGTCCCGGTACCCACGCCGCCCAGGCGCCCTCCGCGTCCCCTCACGCCTCCGGCCCGCGCACCCCGGCCTCCCGGGCGGCAGCCCCCCGCCCCGTCGTCCAGCGGTCCTCCGTCCGAGGCCAGATCCTCGACGCCCTCCGCGTGGCCCTCGTGGGCGGCGAGCTGGCGCCCGGCGAGGTCTACTCCGCGCCCGCGCTCGGCGAGCGCTTCGGCGTCTCCGCGACCCCCGTACGCGAGGCCATGCAGCAGCTCGCGATCGAGGGCGCCGTGGAGGTCGTACCGAACCGTGGCTTCCGTGTCGTCGAGCGCGGCGCGCGCGAGCTGGCCGAGCTCGCCGAGATCCGGGCCCTGCTCGAGGTGCCCGTGATGCTGCGGCTGGCCCGTACCGTGCCCGCCGACCGGTGGACGGAGCTGCGCCCCCTCGCCGAGGCGACGGCACGGATCGCGTCCACCGGCTGCCGGGCCACGTACGTCGAGTCCGACCGCGCCTTCCACCGCGCGGTACTCGCCCTCTCGGGCAACGAGCAGCTCGTACGGATCACCGACGACCTGCACCGCCGCGCCCAGTGGCCCCTCGTCTCCGGCCCCGCGTCCCGCCGCCGCAACGCCCTCATGGCGGACGCCGCCGAACACACCGCGCTCCTCGACGCGTTGATCAACAAGGACCTGTCAGCGGTGCAGCCCCTGGTACGGGATCACTTCGCGGGCGACTGCTGACCGAGCGGCCCACGAAAGCGAACCCAGCGGCCCACCGAGAGCGAACTGCGCACCACCACCACCGCCTCGGCGTTCGTCACGCCGTGGCCGCCGGCGGAGCCAACTGCGGTGCCAGCCACGTCGGTACGCCGCCAAGGAGCCGGAACAGCCGACCTGCCTCGGCCCGCAGCCGGGAGGCGTCCGGCTCCGTCTCCGCGTCGGCGAGGGAAGCCAGAGCGGGCGCCGTGCCCACGAGGTAACCCAGCTCCTCGCGGATCCGGAGGGATTCGGTGAAGCCGTGCCGGGCCTCCGCCAACTCCCCTTCGCGCAGGGCGAGTCCGGCGAGGTGGCGCCAGGTGAAGGAGAGCAGCAGCGAGTCACCCTGGGCGGTCGCGCCGGCGTGGGCGCGGCGGTACGCGGCACGGGCCGCCTGCGGGGAGTGCGCGAGGTTCTCGGCGAGCAGGCCGCGCCGGAAGTCCAGGAGGGCACGGCCCGCAGCGCCCGGTGCGATCAGCGCGGCGGCCCGGCCGAGCGCCGCCCGCGCCTCGTCCGCCCGGTCGCGCACCCCGAGCAGTGTGGCGGCGTACGCGAGCTGTCCCCGCTCGCAGGCCGCCGCGCCCCGCTCGTCGTCGCCCTGGGCCAGCGCCTCCGCCGTACGCAGCGCGTCCTCGGCCTCCGCCCAGCCCTGCTCGGTGTAGAGACAGCGCTCGACGAGGAGCGAGGCCCGCTGGAGCGCGGGTCCCGCCGAGCGCGGTTCGAGAAGCGCGGCCGCGTCGGCCCAGCAGGCGCGCGAGCGCAGCCGCCATACCGCGGTCTGGAGTGGATCGTCCCCTGCAACCGTTCCGTAACCAGACATGGCGGGATGCGCCACGTTGCCCTCCCCGAGCACGCCATTGAGCTGTTGAGTGGTGGCCGCATCTCAGCATGAATCGACGTGCCTGGCCAAGGGGGTGGGTGAAGGATTTCACAAAGTCATGGAAGAACGGACGGCACTTCGTGCCACCGGTGCCCCAGCCCGGTGACCTCAGCTCATCCGCAACGCGAGGAAGAAGTCCAGCTTGTCCTCGAGGCGCGACAGGTCGCGACTCGTCAACTGCTCGATACGGCCCACCCGGTAGCGCAGCGTGTTGACGTGCAGATGCAGGCGGCCCGCGCACCGCGTCCAGGAGCCGTCGCAGTCGAGAAACGCCTCGAGGGTGGGTATCAGCTCGGCGCGATGGCGGCGGTCGTAGTCCCGGAGCGGGTCGAGGAGGCGGGCCGTGAAAGCCCGGCGCACGTCGTCCGGCACGAAGGGCAGGAGCAGGACGTGGGAGGCCAGCTCCTGGTGGCCCGCCGCGCACACCCGTCCGGGGCGGGCGGCGGCGACCCGGCGTGCGTGCCGGGCCTCCTCCAGGGCGCCGCGCAGCCCCTCCGCCGAGTGCACGGCCGCGCTGACGCCGAGGGTGAGCCGGCCGTCGTCGTTCAGGCCCGCCGACAGCGGGGCGCGGACGGCCTCCAGCAGCGCGTCGGCGAGCAGCCCCGACTCGGACCCGTCGTGCTCCGAGGACACCGCCGGAAGGGGTACGAGCGCGATCGCCTCCTCACCCGTATGGGCGACCGCGATCCGGTCGGACGGCTCGGGCCCGGACGCCAGCGGGTCGACGAGTATCTCCTCCAGGAGCGACTGGGCCACAGGCCCGCCGGCTATCTCCCCGCCGTCCCACTCGACGCGGGCCACCACGACCTGCCAGTGCGGGGCCGCACCGAGGCCCGGCAGCAGCACGGGCGCGGCGACCCGCAGCCGCGCCGCGATCTCCGCGGGCGCGGCCCCGGTCTGCACCAGCTCGAGAACCTCCTGGGCGAGTCTGCGGCGTACCGTCCGTGCCGCGTCCCGCCGGTCCCGCTCCACCGCGATCAGCTGCGTGACGCCCTGGAGCAGGTCGAGCCGCTCCGCCGGCCAGTCCCCGGCATCCGCCTCGACCGCGAGCAGCCAGTCGGAGAGCACCGTCTCGCGTACGTCGCGCGAGGCCGCCGCTTCCCGGCCCGCCGCTCCCCGCCCGCTGCTGAGGATCGGGAACAGGGAGTACGTCGTGCCGCTCACCGACACGCGATACGGTCCCCGCCGCCCCGTACGGACCGCCGCCAGGTGCTCGGCGGCCAGCTCGGCGCAGACCTCGGCCGACAGTCCGGGCCCCGAGAGGTTCGAGCCCGCGATCGCGCGCCCGGCGGGCGACAGCACCCAGGCCCGCAGGTCCAGATCGGAGCCGAGCAGGTCAAGGACCACATCCGGGCCGCCGCCCGCTGGACCTGCGGTCATCATCCGCCGGTGGCGGTCGACCACGGCTGCCAGATCCCCGGCACGCTCGCCGGAGACCTGCCGTACGACATGCTCGGTGATCGTCGCGAAGGCCACCGACTCGTCGACGGCGAACAGCGGCAGCCGGTGCCGGGCGCAGGCCAGCACCAGGTCGTCGGGGATGTCGCCCAGCTCGGCCTCACCGGCGGCCAGGGCCGCGACGCCGGCGCCCACGAGGATCCGTACGAAAGGCTCGGAGTCCGCGGCGCCGCGCCGCCAGGCGAGGCCCGTGAGGACCAGCTCACCGCCCGAGAGATAGCGGCTGGGGTCCCGCAGATCCGTGGTCATCACCCCGCGCACGGTGCGGTCCAGCTCGTCCTCGCCGCCGAGCAGCCGCAGGCCCAGCGCATCGGTGTCCAGCAGTGCGCGCAGCCGCATTTCTCGTCGCCGCCGTTCTTTGTCTGGAAATCTTTGTTTCCCGGGGGAAGCGAGGAGGTTACCGGTGCCCCCGCGTTCATACGAATCTACAAGACGATCGCCCTGGCCAGCCGACTCCTTCATGGTTTCGGTGACTGACCCTGGTGGGGGACCACGCTGTGTACTGACGTCAATCCACGTGAACAGCACCTGAACGAGCCGATCCCGCCGCACAAGATCTGGCTCGAACGGAACGCCCCACGACACGAAGAAGAGAGCCGGTCATGGACTTCCTTCGCCCCGCCAGTTGGGAGGAGGCGCTCGCCGCGAAGGCCGAGCACCCCACCGCTGTGCCGATTGCGGGTGGCACCGATGTGATGGTCGAGATCAACTTCGACCACCGCCGCCCGGAGTACCTCCTGGACCTCAACCGCATCGGCGAGCTGAGCGACTGGGAGGTCGGCGAGGAGACGGTCCGGCTCGGCGCCTCCGTCCCGTACACCCGGATCATGGAGCAGCTGCGGGCCGAGCTGCCGGGCCTGGCCCTGGCCTCGCACACCGTGGCCTCCCCGCAGATCCGCAACCGCGGCGGTGTCGGCGGCAACCTCGGCACCGCCTCCCCGGCCGGTGACGCCCACCCCGCGCTCCTCGCGGCGGGCGCCGAGGTCGAGGCCGAGTCCGTACGAGGATCCCGGCGCATCCCGATCGACGCCTTCTACACCGGCGTGAAGCGCAACGCGCTCGCCGCCGACGAGCTGATCAGGGCCGTACACATCAACAAGGCCGACGGACCGCAGCAGTTCTCCAAGGTCGGCACCCGCAACGCGATGGTGATCGCGGTGTGCGCCTTCGGTCTCGCCCTGCATCCCTCCACTCGCACGGTGCGCACCGGTATCGGCTCGGCCGCCCCGACCCCGATCCGCGCCGGGGCCGCCGAGGAGTTCCTGAACGCGGCGCTCGACGAGGGCGGCTTCTGGGACAACGGCAAGATCATCACCCCGTCGGTCGCCAAGCAGTTCGCGGACCTGTGCGCCGCCGCCTGCAGCCCGATCGACGACGTACGGGGCACGGCGAGCTACCGCCGCCACGCGGTCGGCGTCATGGCCCGCCGCACGCTGACCTGGACCTGGGAGTCGTACCGCGGCACCGCCGCCGCACATCAGAAGGGCAGTGCTGCGTAATGCGCGTCAACTTCACGGTCAACGGCCGTCCGCAGGAAGCCGACGACGTGTGGGAGGGCGAGTCCCTGCTGTACGTGCTGAGGGAGCGCCTGGGGCTGCCGGGTTCCAAGAACGCCTGCGAGCAGGGGGAATGCGGGTCGTGCACGGTCCGCCTCGACGGCGTACCGGTGTGTTCGTGTCTGGTCGCGGCGGGGCAGGTGGAAGGCCGCGAGGTCGTCACCGTGGAGGGCCTTGCGGACTACGCCAAGCAGCGTGCCGAGGGGTGCGGGACCGGTTCGTGCGGTACGCCGCTCGACGCGGCCAAGCGGTGGGCCGCCCAGGGCACCGACTCCCAGACCGGCGAAGGCACCGAACTCTCCCCCATCCAGCAGGCGTTCATCGACGCCGGCGCCGTGCAGTGCGGCTTCTGCACCCCGGGTCTGCTGGTCGCGGCCGACGAGATGCTGGAGCGCAACCCGACGCCGACCGACGCGGACATCCGCGAGGCGCTGTCGGGCAACCTCTGCCGCTGCACCGGCTACGAGACGATCATGGACGCGGTCCGCCTCGCGGCCGCCCGGCAGGGAGAGGCGGTCTGACATGCCCACCAACGGCGCCCCCGTCGGCACTCCCACCAAGGTCACCCAGGGCTCGAAGACCAAGGGCGGCATCGGCGAGTCCACGCTCCGCCCGGACGGCACGCTCAAGGTCACCGGCGAGTTCGCATACTCGTCCGACATGTGGCACGAGGACATGCTGTGGGGCCAGATCCTGCGCTCCACGGTGGCCCACGCGGAGATCGTCTCCATCGACACCAGCGAGGCTCTTGCGCAGCCCGGTGTCTACGCCGTCATGACGTACGACGACCTGCCGACCGACGTGCGGAACTACGGACTGGAGATCCAGGACACCCCCGTCCTCGCCCACGGCAAGGTCCGCCACCACGGCGAACCGGTCGCGATCGTCGCCGCCGACCACCCCGAGACCGCGCGCCGCGCCGCCGCGAAGATCAAGGTCGAGTACCGCGAACTCCCGGTCGTCACCGACGAGTCGAGCGCCACCGCCCCGGACGCCCCCCTGATCCACGAGGGCCGCACCGACCACCACATCGGCCACGTCCCGCACCCGAACATCCTGCACCGCCAGCCGGTCATCCGCGGAGACGTGGAGGAGGCCCGCCGTCGCGCCGACTTCATCGTCGAGGGCGACTACACCTTCGGCATGCAGGACCAGGCCTTCCTCGGCCCGGAGTCCGGCCTGGCCGTCCCCGCCGAGGACGGCGGCGTCGACCTCTACATCGCCACCCAGTGGCTGCACTCCGACCTCCGCCAGATCGCCCCCGTCCTCGGCCTGCCCGAGGACAAGGTCCGGATGACGCTCTCCGGCGTCGGCGGCGCCTTCGGCGGGCGCGAGGACCTGTCGATGCAGATCCACGCCTGCCTGCTGGCGCTGCGCACGGGCAAGCCGGTGAAGATCGTCTACAACCGGTTCGAGTCCTTCTTCGGCCACGTCCACCGCCACCCCGCGAAGCTCCACTACGAGCACGGGGCGACGAAGGACGGCAAGCTCACGCACCTCAAGGCCCGGATCGTGCTCGACGGCGGCGCGTACGCCTCCGCCTCCCCGGCCGTCGTCGGCAACGCGGCCTCCCTCGGCGCGGGCCCGTACGTCATCGACGACGTCGACATCGAGGCCCTCGCGCTCTACACCAACAACCCGCCCTGCGGCGCCATGCGCGGCTTCGGCGCCGTCCAGGCGTGCTTCGCGTACGAGGCGCAGATGGACAAGCTCGCCGACAAGGTGGGCATGGACCGGGTCGAGTTCCGCCGGCTCAACGCGATGGAACAGGGGACCCTCCTGCCGACGGGCCAGCCCGTCGACTCGCCCGCCCCGGTCGCCGAACTCCTGCGCCGCGTCAAGGCGATGCCGCTGCCGCCGGAGCGCCAGTGGGAGAGCTCCCAGGGCGCGGACGTACGGCAGCTCCCGGGCGGCCTCTCCAACACCACGCACGGCGAAGGCGTCGTACGCGGTGTCGGCTACGCGGTCGGCATCAAGAACGTCGGCTTCTCCGAGGGCTTCGACGACTACTCGACCGCCAAGGTCCGCATGGAGGTGGCCGGCGGCGAGCCCGTCGTGACCGTCCACACCGCGATGGCGGAGGTCGGCCAGGGCGGTGTCACCGTCCACGCGCAGATCGCCCGCACCGAGCTCGGCGTCGCCCAGGTGACGATCCAGCCGGCCGACACACAGGTGGGTTCCGCGGGCTCGACGTCGGCGTCCCGTCAGACGTACGTCACCGGCGGCGCCGTCAAGAACGCCTGCGAGCTGGTCCGCGAGAAGGTGCTGGAGATCGGGCGCCGCAAGTTCGGCACGTACCACCCCGCCTGGGCCACGGCCGAACTGCTGCTGGAGGGCGGCAAGGTCGTCACCGACGGCGGTGAGGTCCTGGCCGACCTGGTGGACGTACTCGAGGACGAGGCGGTCGAGGTCGAGGAGGAGTGGCGGCACCGGCCGACCGAGCCCTTCGACCTCCGTACCGGGCAGGGCTTCGGACACGTCCAGTACTCGTTCGCCGCGCACCGGGCCGTGGTCGAGGTCGACACCGAGCTGGGCCTGGTGAAGGTCATCGAGCTGGCCTGCGCCCAGGACGTCGGCAAGGCCCTCAACCCGCTGTCCGTCATCGGCCAGATCCAGGGCGGTACGACCCAGGGCCTGGGCGTCGCCGTCATGGAGGAGATCATCGTCGACCCGAAGACGGCGAAGGTCAGAAACCCCTCCTTCACGGACTATCTGATCCCCACGATTCTCGACACGCCGACCATCCCCGTCGACGTGCTCGAACTCGCCGACGCCCACGCCCCGTACGGGCTCCGTGGCGCGGGCGAGGCCCCGACCCTGTCGTCGACTCCGGCCGTCCTGGCGGCGATCCGGAACGCGACGGGACTGGAGCTGAACAGGACGCCGGTACGGCCCGAACACCTCACGGGAACCGTCTGAGCAGTCCAGTACCACGTTCGTCTCGGGCCGTCCCCCGGGTCGTGCACCTCCCCAAATCCCGCACACCGCCGAAGGCAGTTCGCGGGTGTCCCTATGAACCTTGGGAGCAGGCCCACATGCCCCAGTCACTGGAACCCAGGACCGTCGCCGAGGACGCGGGTGCGGGAACCCGCGTCCCGGCCGGCCGGTCCTGGCTCGACCGGTACTTCCACATATCCCAGCGAGGATCCACGGTCGCGCGCGAGACGCGCGGCGGCATCACCACCTTCATGGCGATGGCGTACATCCTCCTGCTCAACCCCCTCATCCTGTCCGGCAAGGACGCCGCGGGGGACACGCTCGGCCGGCAGGCCCTGATCACCGCGACGGCGTTCGCGGCGGCGGCCACCACGCTCCTGATGGGCGTCTTCGGCAAGGTGCCCCTCGCCCTGGCCGCCGGACTCTCCGTCTCCGGCGTCCTCTCCTCGCAGGTCGCACCCCAGATGACCTGGCCGCAGGCGATGGGCATGTGCGTGATGTACGGCGTCGTGATCATGCTCCTCGTCGTCACGGGGCTGCGCGAGATGATCATGAACGCGATCCCGCTGGCGCTGAAGCACGCCATCACCATGGGCATCGGCCTGTTCGTCGCCCTGATCGGCTTCTACAAGGCGGGCTTCGTCCACCAGGGCAAGGCGACCCCGGTCTCCCTCGGCCCGGCCGGCGAACTCGCCGGCTGGCCGGTCCTGCTCTTCGCCGTGACACTCCTCGTGATCTTCATGCTCCAGGCGCGCGGCGTCCCCGGCGCGATCCTGATCGGCATCGTCGGCGGCACCGTACTCGCCGTGCTCCTCAACGCCGCAGGTGTCATCGACCCGAAGCAATGGGCGAGCGGGGCGCCGGAGTTGCACGGCAGCGCGGTGTCCATGCCGGACTTCTCGATCTTCGGAAACGTCGAGTTCGGCGGCTGGGGCGAGGTCGGGGCGATGACGGTGGGCATGATCGTCTTCACGCTCGTACTCGCCGGATTCTTCGACGCGATGGCCACCATCATCGGCGTCGGCACCGAGGCGAAACTGGCCGACGAGAAGGGCCGGATGCCGGGCCTGTCCAAGGCGTTGTTCATCGACGGCGCGGGCGGCGCGATCGGCGGAGTCTCGGGCGCTTCCGGCCAGACGGTGTTCGTCGAGTCCGCGACGGGAGTCGGCGAGGGCGCCCGTACGGGCCTGTCCTCCGTCGTCACGGGCCTGTTCTTCGCGGCCTGCCTGTTCTTCACCCCGCTCACCGCGATCGTCCCCGGCGAGGTCGCGGCGGCGGCCCTGGTGGTCATCGGCGCCATGATGATGTCGAACGCCCGGCACGTGGACTGGGCCGACCGCGCCACCGCGATACCGGTCTTCCTGACCGTCGTGATCATGCCGTTCACGTACTCCATCACCGCGGGCGTCGCGGCCGGAGTGATCAGCTACGTCGCCATCAAGATCGCCCAGGGCAAGGCCCGGGAGATCGGGGCGTTCATGTGGGGCCTGACGGCGATCTTCGTCGTGTACTTCGCCCTGAACCCGATCGAGAGCTGGCTGGGCGTCCACTGACACTCACGCACGTACTCGTACTGACACCCTGACGCCCTGACATCCGCTCACGTACCCGTTGGGAGACCGAGATGCTGGACATCGCCGAAGAGCTGCACCGGTGGGTCGAGCAGGGACGCGACTTCGCCGTGGCCACCGTGGTGGCCGTCGGCGGCAGCGCCCCGCGCGGGCCCGGCGCCGCCCTCGCGGTGGACTCCGGGGGCACGGCCATCGGCTCGGTCTCCGGCGGCTGCGTGGAGGGCGCGGTGTACGAACTGTGCCAACAGGCGTTGACGGACGGCGAGTCCGTCCTGGAGCGCTTCGGCTACAGCGACGAGGACGCCTTCGCGGTGGGCCTGACGTGCGGCGGCATCATCGACATCCTGGTGACGCCGGTACGCGCCTCGGACCCCGGCCGGGAGGTGCTCGCGTCGGCGCTGGCCGGCGCGGCTCGCGGGGAGGCGGCGGCGGTCGCGCGCATCGTCTCCGGGCCGGGGGAGTTGCTGGGGCGTGCCCTGCTCGTACGACCTGACGGCTCGTACGGCTCATGCGGCTCGTACGAGGGCGGATTCGGCGCCCATCCCGAGCTGGACCGCACGGTGGCGGGTGAGGCGGGCGCGTTCCTGGACGCGGGCCGCACCGGCACCCTGGAGATAGGAGAGCAGGGCTCTCGCTGCGGAGCACCGCTCACGGTGTTGGTCGAGTCGTCGGTGCCGCCGCCGCGGATGCTCGTCTTCGGCGCGATCGACTTCGCGTCGGCGTTGGTACGCATCGGCAAGTTCCTGGGTTACCACGTGACGGTGTGCGACGCGCGGCCGGTCTTCACCACGGCGGCGCGCTTCCCCGAGGCCGACGAGATCGTCGTCGAGTGGCCGCACCGGTACCTGGAGCGGACGTCGGTGGACGCCCGCACGGTCCTGTGCGTCCTGACCCACGACGCCAAGTTCGACGTACCGCTGCTGCGGCTGGCGCTGCGGCTGCCGGTTGCGTACGTGGGCGCGATGGGTTCCCGGCGCACGCACCTGGACCGGAACGAGCGGCTGCGCGAAGTCGGCGTGACCGAGCTGGAGTTGGCGCGGCTCAGGTCGCCGATCGGACTCGACCTCGGAGCCCGTACGCCGGAGGAGACGGCCCTGTCGATCGCGTCGGAGATCGTCGCCAACCGGCGTGGCGGGAGCGGGGTTTCGCTGACCGGGGCGCATACGCCGATCCATCATGACGTGACGTCGGCATCGGAGCGGGCGGGGCGGATCGGGTCGGTGGCCTGAGCTCAGGTGGACCGAGGGGGCAGGTAACCGAGTTGTACGCCGAGTGTGGACCTGCGGGTCACCAGAGTTCCGCGCCCGGGCGGCTGATGGCTCGGTTTGACCGCTCCCAGCAGCGCTCCTTCGGACCGGTCGCCGGAGAGTACGAGACCCTGCCCGCCGAGGTCCTTCATCCGTTGCATGAACGGTTCGTAGGTGGATCTGGAGGCTCCGGCCGTGCTGCGTGCCAGCACCACGCGCAGGCCCAGGTCGCGGGCGAACGGCAGATATTCCAGGAGCGGCGTCAACGGGTTGCCGGTGCTCGTCGAGACCAGGTCGTAGTCGTCGACCAGCAGGTATACGTCCTTGCCCTGGTACCAGCTGCGGTTGCGCAGTTGTTCGGCCGTGACATCGGGGCCGGGCATCCTGTCATGGAGGACACCGGCCAACTGGTTGATCACGTCAGCGACCGGCGGCCCCGATGGGCAGTAACTCAGGATGTGTTCCTCGGGGATCTCACCGAGCAGCGACCGCCGGTAGTCGACCGCGATCAGCTGGGCTTTGTCCGGTGAGAGCCGCGTGCAGACCTGATGAGCCAGCAGCCGCAGGAACGAGCTCTTGCCGGACTCGCTGTCGCCGAACACCAGGAACAAGGGGTCCGTCTCGAAGTCGAGGAACACCGGAGCGAGGCTGGAGTCGTCGATTCCGATGGCGACGGTCCGGCCGGGGGCCTGGTCGGGGCCCGGTAGTTCGTCGACGGGTACCAGCTCCGGCAGCGTACGCACCGGCGGGGCCTCCGGGCCTGTCCAGTGCTTGCGCACGCTCTCCACCAGCCGGCCCGTCTGGTCGAGGAGCTCTCCTTCGGCGTCGTTCTCGAATTTCGGCACAGCGGTCAGGAAGTGCAGCTTGTCGTGCGACAGTCCCCGGCCCGGAGCCCCCAGGGGAACGTACGAGGCCAGCTTCCGGTCGATCTCGGACTCCGTCGGATCACTGAGCCGCAGCTCGATCCGTCCGAGCAACTGATCGCGCATCGAGGCACGGACCTCCCCGTGCCGGGAGGCGCTGATCAGCAGATGCACGCCGTAGCTCAGGCCGCGCTGGGCGATGTCGGTGATGACCGGTTCGAGCGCCTCATAGTCCGTGCGGAAGGTCGCCCAGCCGTCGATGACCAGGAAGACGTCGCCCCACGGCTGGTCCGGCCACTCCCCGGCCGCCCGCCGCCTGCGATACGTGGCGATCGACTCGATTCCGTGGGTGCGAAAGAACTCCTCGCGTTCTGCGAGGACCCTCGCCACGTCGGCGACCGTGCGCCGCACCCGGTCCGCCTCCAGCCGCGAGGAGACCCCGCCGACGTGCGGCAGCCGGGCCAGGGGCTCCAGTCTCCCGCCGCCGAAGTCGAGGCAGTAGAACTGCGCCTCCTGAGGCGTGTGGGTGAGGGCGAACGAGGTGACGAGTGTGGCCAGGAGCGTCGACTTCCCGGACTGTGGTCCGCCGACGATGAGACTGTGGCCCTCGGCACCGGAGGCATCTATGAGGCACACGCTGAACTGCTGGTTGAACGGGTCGTCCGCCACCGCGTAAGGGGCACGCAGTGGCTGTGCCCACGGGGGCAGCCCAGGGGCGTGGAGACCGCGCTCAGTGGTGGTGGTGAGGTCGTTGGGGAACAGGCCCTCCGCAGAACGCGGTTGCCTGAGCGGCGGCAGCCAGATACGGCGGGCCGGCGGCTCCGTGGCCGACAGTTGGCCGACGACGACCTCCATCAGCGAAGTGGAGTCGTCGGTGTTATCGGCGTTCGGCAGAGGGGCGGATACGTACGAGGCCTTGAAGCGGACCAGCACGTCCGTCGTGTTCGCCTTGAGGAAACCGGCGCCCGGGGCCGACGGCAGGTGGTACGCGTCGGGATAGCCCAGCACCGCGCGGGACTCGCTGGCGCTGAAGACGCGCAGACCGATGCGGTACGACAGGTAGGTGTCCACTCCGCGCAGGCTGCCCTCCTCCAGTCGCTGCGAGGCCAGCAGGAGATGGACGCCCAGCGAACGCCCGAGGCGGCCGATCAGCACGAACAGGTCCTGGAAGTCGGGCTGGGCGACGAGGAGTTCGGAGAACTCGTCGATCACCAGCACCAGTGCGGGCATGGGTTCGAGGTCGTCCCGGGAAGCGCGAGCCTTCTCGTATTCATGGAAGGCGGGCAAGCCCGCAGCGCGCAGCAGCTCCTGACGCCGGTGCAGTTCACCGCTGATCGCGTCTTGCATCCGCGCCATGAGTAGGGGATCGCCCTCAAGGTTCGTGATGAACCCCGACACATGCGGCAGGTCTGCCAGGCCGGTGAAGGCCGCACCGCCCTTGAAGTCGGCTAGTACGAAGGTGACTTCTTCCGGGGAATGGCGGACGGCGAGCCCGAGCACGATCGTGCGCAGCAGTTCGGACTTGCCGGAACCGGTCGCCCCCACCAAGATCCCGTGCGGACCCGTCCCACCCTGTGCGCCCTCCTTGAGGTCGAGTAGCACCGGCCGGCCGTCCTCGCCGACGCCGATCGGCACCTTCAGCCGGTCGCCGGGGGACGGACGGCTGCGCAGGGCCGGCAGGTTCAGTGAGGACGGGTTGTCGATGCCCAGCATCCCGTTGTAGTTGGCAAGCTGCCAGTCGCTGCGGACACTCCTGACCGCCGTGCCTCCCCCTTCATGAAGCGCCGCCCACCC
>NZ_JAAKZY010000127.1 GCF_011045015.1 Streptomyces scabichelini
GCTCCGCCCCCTAGACCCCCGCTGGGGGCTGCGCCCCCAGGCCCCCCTTCGGCCTGGCGGCCTCGTCCTCAAACGCCGGACGGGCTGATGGTGCGCGCCCCTTCAGGGGCGCGGGGAACTGCGCGACCAGCCACGACGGACCCGCAGCCAAGTACGTGCTTCGGAAGCCCCTACCCCTGCGGGTGGTGCGGAGGAATCTCCGGCAGAGCCCCCGTCGTCTCGTACGCCGACAGCATGTCGATGCGGCGGACGTGACGGGCGTCGTCCGAGAACGGGGTGTTGAGGAACGTCTCGACGAACTTCGTCGCCTCGTCCTGCGAGTGCATACGCGCCCCGACCGCGATGACGTTCGCGTCGTTGTGCTGACGCCCCAGCGACGCGGTCTCCTCGCTCCAGGCGAGCGCGGCCCGAACCCCGGCCACCTTGTTCGCCGCGATCTGCTCCCCGTTCCCGGAGCCCCCGATCACGATCCCGAGGGAGCCCGGATCGGCCGCGGTACGCGAGGCCGCGCGGAGGCAGAACGGCGGGTAGTCGTCCTGGGCGTCGTAGATGAGGGGCCCGCAGTCGACGGGCTCGTGGCCGGCCGCCTTGAGCCACTCGACGAGGTGGTTCTTGAGTTCGAAACCGGCATGATCGGAGCCGAGGTACACGCGCATGGTCCGAGTGTGACACGCCTGTTTCGGACGGGCCCTGTCGGGTCGGGCCGGGGAAACGCGCCGGAGTCACTGCCCGAAAAGCGCGAGCAACATTACATATCCTCAAGAAAACCTCAAGTAACGATCTGGAATCAAAGGTTCACGAATCAATTCACCTGGGATTCACTGGACCGGATTGTCCGCCTCCGCCTCCGGTGCAAAGGACCCCGCCCTATGACCTCGCAGCCGACCCTGACGAAGGCCGGAACCGGCCCCGGAGGCACCGGAGAACCCGGCGACGGCCTCCAGGCCGGACTCAAGAACCGTCACCTCTCGATGATCGCGATCGGCGGAGTCATCGGCGCCGGCCTGTTCGTCGGTTCGAGTTCCGGTATCGCCACCGCGGGCCCGGGCATCCTCCTGTCGTACGCCCTCGTAGGCACGATGGTCGTCCTCGTGATGCGGATGCTCGGCGAGATGTCCGCCGCCAACCCGACCTCGGGCTCGTTCTCCGCGCACGCGGACCGCGCGCTCGGCCGCTGGGCCGGTTTCTCGATCGGCTGGCTGTACTGGTTCTTCTGGGTCGTCGTGCTGGCCATCGAGGCGACCGCGGGAGCGGTCATCCTGGAGAGCTGGATCCCTGCCGTTCCGCAGTGGGGCTGGGCGCTCATCGTCATGACCGTGCTCACCGCGACCAACCTGGTCTCGGTCGGCTCGTACGGCGAGTTCGAGTTCTGGTTCGCGGGCATCAAGGTCGTGGCGATCGCCGCGTTCATCGTCATCGGCGGACTGGCGGTCTTCGGTGTGCTGCCCGGCGCCGACAGCGACACCGCCGGGCTCGGCAACCTCACCGACCACGGCGGCTTCCTGCCGAACGGACCCGGCGCCATCCTCACCGGCATCCTCCTGGTCGTCTTCTCCTTCATGGGCAGCGAGATCGCCACCCTCGCGGCGGGCGAGTCGGAGGACCCCCAGCGCGCGGTCACGAAGTCGACGAACAGCATCATCTGGCGGATCGGCGTCTTCTACCTCGGCTCGATCTTCGTCGTCGTCACGCTGCTCCCCTGGGACAGCGAGGCGATCCAGAAGGACGGCTCGTACGTCGCCGCCCTGAACTCGCTCGGCATTCCGAACGCCGGCGAGATCATGAAGTTCATCGTGCTGACGTCCGTACTGTCCTGCCTCAACTCCGGCCTCTACACGGCCTCCCGTATGGCGTTCTCCCTCGGTCAGCGCGGTGACGCGCCGAAGGCCTTCGCCCGCACCACGGAGCGCGGTGTCCCGATGACGGCCATCATCGCGTCGGTCGTCTTCGGCTTCGTGGCGGTCTTCTTCAACTACGAGTTCCCCGACTCGGTCTTCCTCTTCCTGGTCAACTCCTCGGGCGCCGTCGCCCTGTTCGTCTGGCTGGTGATCTGCGCGTCGCAGCTGCGCATGCGGAAGATCATCGAGCGCGAGACGCCGGAGAAGCTGGTCGTACGGATGTGGCTGTACCCGTATCTGACGTACGCGACGATGGCCCTGATCGTGTTCGTCCTCGGCTACATGCTCACCGACACCGAGCACGACGGCCGCGAGACGGTGCTCCTCTCACTCCTGGTGGCGGCGATCGTCGTCGGTATCGCGCTGGTCCTTGAGAAGGCACGTCGCCGGAAGGCACGTCAGGGCGTCGAGGTCTGACCCGCGCCGTCCGATGCGGGTGGCGGGCGCGAGGTGCCCGCCACCGTGGGCGGCGGACTGGTGTCGGGCAGCTTCGTCTCACCGCCGGGACGGATCGCCGTGATGATCATGACGACGCCCACGGCGGCGGCGACCACCAGCACGAGGACGGTGAGCAGGCGCGGGAGCCACTCAGGGGTCCTGCCCTGCTCGTTCGCCGTCGCGGTAGTGGGCTGTCGTACCTCCGGTACGGGCACGGGCACCGCCGGCACCGTGAGCACCCGGTCCAGGAACCGCTCCACCTCTTCCACATCGGGCCTGGCCGCCGGATCACGGGCGAGCAGTGTCCGCAGCAGCGGGGTCAACGGCTCGTCCTCGGGCGGCAGTTGAGGCTCCTCGTACATCACCGCGGCCAAGGTGGGGAGCGTACCGGCGCGCTCGAATGGAGAGTGCCCGGTCAGGGCGGTGCAGAGCGTCGCGCCGAGTGACCACAGGTCGGAGGGCGGGCCCTGCGGGCGGCCCGTGATGCGCTCGGGCGGGATGTACTCCGGGGAGCCGACGATGACCCCGGCCTGGGTCAGCCCCTGGGCGTCCTGGAGAGCGGCGATCCCGAAGTCGGTGAGGACGACCCGGCCTCCTTGCCCCAGCAGGACGTTGCCGGGCTTGATGTCACGGTGCAGCACTCCGGCCGTGTGCACCCGGCGCAGCGCCTCGGCGAGCGCGAGGCCGATCCTGGCCGTTTCGCGTACGTCGAGGGGGCCGTGGTCGACGACGGTCTGGGCCAGCGAGGGGGCCTCGACCAGTTCCATGACGATCCAGAGCCGGTCGTCCTCCTCGGCCACGTCATACACGCGTACGACATTGGGGTGGTCGATACGGGCGCTCGCGCGGGCCTCGCGCAGCGCGCGCTCGCGCCGGACCTCGAGTTCCTCGGTACCGGCGGCGTCGAGCCGCAGTTCCTTCACCGCGACCGGACGGTCAAGCAGTTCGTCGGCCGCGCGCCAGACGCGGCCCATGCCGCCCTGCCCGATGGGTTCGAGGAGCCGGTACCGGTCCACGACACGCAACATGCAGGTACACCCCCAACCTCCTTCCATGACAACACAATTCGTGGCAATGGCACGAGTCCGATAAGTCGGGAGGGAGAGCGAGGGAGAAAAGCTGACGGGGGATGTCAAGTTATGGGGCCAGCCTGGCTGCGTCAGACGAAGGAAGAAAAAGAAAGAAAGATGATGCAGACGAGTGACCGGAGGGTTCCCGTGAGCTTGCAGGACTTCAGTGCGAACCGTCTTGTGTTCCGGCCGGGGGAAGCCGGTCACGAGGAGGAGACGGCCGGTTTCCAGACCGGTTTCGCGCAGCGGCCCGCCGTGGTCTTCGCGGCCTCCTCGACGGACGACGTGCGGGCGGCTGTGGCGTACGCGGCGTCAGCGGGCCTCCCCGTCGGGGTGCAGGTCAGCGGGCACGGGCTGCCGGGTTCCGCCGAGGGCGGCGTACTGATCAGCACGCGCCGCATGGACGCGGTGGCCGTCGACCCCGAGGCGCGTACGGTGCGCGTCCAGGCCGGGGTCCGCTGGGGTCAGGTCGTCGTGGCGGCCGGGCCGTACGGGCTCGCTCCGCTCAACGGCTCGGCACCGGGCGTGGGCGCCGTCTCGTACACGCTGGGCGGTGGACTCGGCATCCTGGCCAGGGAGTTCGGGTACGCGGCCGATCACGTCCGCTCGCTGGACGTGGTCACCGCGGACGGCCGGCTCCGCCATGTGACGCCCGACGACGATCTCTTCTGGGGCCTGCTCGGCGGCGGCGCGAACCTCGGAGTCGTCACCGAGCTGGAGATCGGCCTCGTACCGGTGGCACGGCTGTACGGCGGATCACTCGCCTTCGACGGCGGCGACGTGGACCCGGCGGCTGTGCTGCGCGCGTACGAGCGCTGGACGCGGACCGTCCCCGAGGGCCTGACCTCGTCGTTCGCGGCCGTCCCGTACCCGGACATCCCGGCGTTGCCGCCGCAGCTGCGCGGCCGGTACGTCATCTCCGTACGGGTCGCGTACACCGGCACCGACGGCGACCGACTCGTCGCCCCGTTGCGGGAGATCGGCCCGGTCCTCTCCGACTCGCTGCGCGAGATGCCGTACGCCGAGAGCCACACCATCCACTCCGACCCGGACTTCCCGCACGCGTACTACGGGGACAGCGCGGTGCTGAGCGAACTGGACACCGACGCCGCCGGCGAACTCCTGTCGCTCACCGGCCCGGACGCGCCGTCGATGTACGTCGTCCAGATCAACCACCTGGGCGGAGCCCTCGCCGCCGAGCAGCCGAACGCGGTGCCGCACCGCGAGGGCCGTTTCCTCGTACGGGTCCTCGGCGGCGTCGGCGAATCCGAGCGCGCGCGTCTGCACGGCGCCCTGGCCGCGCTGGAACCGTGGACGATCGGACGGGCGCTGAACTTCGCGTTCGGGGCGGGCGATCGTACGGAGGGCCTGTACGACCCCGAGACCCACAAGAGGCTCACCGACCTGAAGTCGACGTACGACCCGAGGAACCTCTTCCGCAGGAACTACAACATCACCGCTTAGCGCTCCGCTGGGAGGGCCGGGTTTGACGCTGCGGGTTCGTCGTGGCTGGTCGCGCAGTTCCCCGCGCCCCTAACGGGGCGCGGCAGTACCGCATCGTCAAAAGCACTCAGCGACGGTTGACGAACTTCCAGGCAGCCGGCAGCACACCCATGGCCAGCGCAGCCTTCACCGCATCCCCGACCAGGAACGGAGTGAACCCGGCGGCCACGGCCTCCGTGGGGCTCAGCTGCGTGGCGGCGGAGAGGTAGGGGACGCCGATCGCGTAGATGACGGCCTCGCCGAGCAGCATCGTGCCGGCCATGCGCAGCATCGAGCGGTCGGCGCCGCGGCGGGCCAGTGCGCCGACGAGCGTGGCGGCCAGCATCATGCCGACGATGTAACCGAAGGTCGGGGAGATACCGGAGCTGTTCTCCGCGAACCATGGGACGCCGGCCAGGCCGACCAGCGCGTACACGGCGAGCGACAGGAAGCCGCGGCCGGCGCCGAGCGCGGTGCCGACGAGCAGGGCCGCGAACGTCTGCCCGGTCACCGGCACCGGCGAGCCCGGCACGGGCACGGCGAGCTGCGCGGCGATTCCGGTGAGCACGGCGCCGCCGGCCACGAGCGCGATGTCGCGGACACGCGACGCGGGTAGCAGGTCGGCGAGGACCTCGCCCGGGCGGGCGGTGGCGGCAGCGGTGCTCATGGGGACTCCGGCGGTGTGCGAGCGATCAGATCGGGACATCGTGACGCTACCCCAGGCCTTTGCACCCGATCACGGGCAGCGGCCGACAAACCGCAGATCACGCGCTTCGTCTGCTCCATACAAAGCGCGCTGATTACACCTGCGGCGGCGTGACCCTGGTCACTGAAGCGTGACACCCCTCTTGCTGTTAGCCTGCACCTGCAAGTTACTTGCAATAAGAGGTCGGAGGGGACCCGCCATGCCCGTCTACACGCTTCCTGAACTGCCGTACGACTACTCC
Organism: Streptomyces scabichelini; assembly: GCF_011045015.1. Lineage (GTDB taxonomy): Bacteria > Actinomycetota > Actinomycetes > Streptomycetales > Streptomycetaceae > Streptomyces > Streptomyces scabichelini. The sequence goes on from NZ_JAAKZY010000127.1 coordinate 5,836, forward strand.
GCGCTCGCACCCGTGATCAGTCCCGAGATCATCGAGCTGCATCACGACAAGCACCACGCGGCGTATGTGAAGGGGGCGAACGACACCCTGGAGCAGCTCTCGGAGGCGCGGGACAAGGAATCGTGGGGCTCGATCAACGGGCTGGAGAAGAACCTGGCCTTCCACCTCTCCGGCCACATCCTGCACAGCATTTACTGGCACAACATGACGGGTGAGGGCGGCGGGGAGCCGCTCGCCGCCGACGGTGTGGGCGAGCTCGCCGACGCGATCGCCGAGTCGTTCGGCTCCTTCGCCGCGTTCAAGACCCAGCTGACGAAGGCTGCCGCGACCACGCAGGGTTCCGGCTGGGGTGTCCTCGCGTACGAGCCGCTCAGCGGGCGCCTCATCGTCGAGCAGATCTACGACCACCAGGGCAACGTCGGCCAGGGCTCCACCCCGATCCTGGTCTTCGACGCCTGGGAGCACGCCTTCTACCTCCAGTACCGGAACCAGAAGGTCGACTTCATCGAGGCGATGTGGCAGGTCGTCAACTGGCAGGACGTGGCGCGGCGTTACGCGGCCGCGAAGTCCCGTACGGATGTTCTGCTTCTTGCTCCCTGAGGGGAGACCGAAGCGTCCTGCCTCGTGATCGTCTTCTCACCTTTCACGCGGGCGGGCGGAAAGAAGGAGACCCCCGCGAGGACGTGACTCGCGGGGGTTTTCCCGTCGCCGGGCGGGGGCTCTCCCCATCCTTGCCGTCCACCGATCGGTGGACGGCAAGTTCAACCGAGTACCTCTGTCTTCCAATTGCCCTGCTCAGCAAGGCTTTTGGGCATGAACTCATTCACTGTGCGCATGGCTCGCTGGAGTGCCCTGCACCCATGGCGGGCGATCATCGGATGGCTGGTGTTCGTGGTGCTCTGCCTGGGCATCGGCAGTGCTGTCGGTCTCAACAGTGCGAAGACCGCGGACTACCGGGTCGGCGAGGCCGGCCGGGCGGAGGCGATGGCCGCCGAGGGGCAGTTGGAGCGCAGGTCCACGGAGCAGGTGCTGATCTCCGCCCGGTCCGGAACCCTCGACCGCGGTGCTGCCGAAGCCGCCGCGGAGGATCTCACCGCCCGGATGGAGCGGCTGCCCGAGGTCGAGAGCGTGGCCGATCCGCTGCTGTCCAAGGATCGCCGGATTCTTATGGTCGAAGTGGCCGTGAAGGGCGAGGAGCGGGATGCGAAGGACAAGGTCGACGCACTGATCGCGCAGACCGAGGCCGTACAGAAGGCGAACCCCGGACTGCTACTGGAGGAGACCGGAAGTCCCTCCATCAGCAAGGGAGTCGAGAAGCAGCGCGGCGACGATCTGGCGCTCTCCGAGGCGATCACTCTGCCGGTCACGCTGATCACGCTGCTGATCGTGTTCGGTTCGGTGACGATGGCCGGGGTGCCGCTGCTGCTCGCGCTGTCGTCGATCGCGGCGGCCGTGGGCCTTTCGATGGTGGTCTCGCACCTCTCCCCCGACACCGGGATCGGGACCAACATCATCCTGATGATCGGGCTCGCGGTCGGCGTCGACTACACGCTCTTCTATCTCAAGCGGGAGCGGGAGGAGCGGGCCCGCTCCGGTGGGCGGCTGAGTTCCGAGGCGCTGGTGGAGCTGGCCGCGGCGACCTCGGGGCGGGCGGTCGTGGTGTCCGGGCTCGCGGTCGTGGCGTCCACGGCGACACTGTTCCTGGCCTCCGACGTGATCTTCTCCTCGCTGGCCACCGGCACCATCGTGGTCGTCCTGGTGGCGGTGCTCAGCTCCCTGACCGTACTGCCCGCGCTGCTGGTCAAGCTCGGCAAGCGGGCCGAGCGCAGGGCACTGCGCCGTGCCGAGCGCGGCAAGCGCGCGCCGCGGCGGATACGGGGCGAGGGCGGCGGCCGGGTGTGGACCGCACTGCTGCGGCCCGCGACCCGGCATCCGGTGGCCACCCTGTGCGTCTCGGTGCTCGCCCTGCTGGCACTCGCCGCGCCACTGGCCGGGCTGAAGATCACGGAGATGAGCCGGGACACCCACTCGCGGGAGATCCCCGCCATGCAGGTGTACGACCGGCTCAACGAGGCCTTCCCCGAGCAGCGGGTGACCCACGACGTCGTCGTACGCGCCGACGCCGCACGCTCCGGTGAGGTCACCGCGTCCCTGGAGGAACTGGCCCGGCTCGCCGACGCGGACCCGCTGTTCACCGGCGAGTCCCGGATACGTACCTCCGACGAGACATCCGACGGCCGGCACATCAGCGTGCTGGAGCTGAACGTGCCGCATCTCGGCAACTCGGACGAGGCGTACGACTCCCTCGACCATCTGCGGGACGAGTACGTGCCCGCGACGGTCGGCCGGATGTCGGGCGTCGAGTCCGGTGTGAGCGGGGACGTCGCCCGTTACGCCGACTATCCCGCGCATCAGAACAGCAAACTGCCCCTGGTTCTCGGCGCGTTGCTGCTCGTGACCTTCGCGATGACCCTGTACGCGTTCCGTTCGGTGGTGCTCGGCCTGCTGGGTGTCGTACTGAACCTGCTGTCCGCGGCGGCGGCGCTCGGGCTGCTCGTCCTGGTCTTCCAGGGCAGTTGGGCCGAGGGGCTGCTGAACTTCGAGTCCACCGACTCGATCGGGTCGCGGGTGCCGCTGTTCCTGTTCGTGATCCTCTTCGGGCTCTCCATGGACTACCAGGTGTTCGTGGTGAGCCGGATCAGGGAGGCCGTGCTGGCCGGCGTACCGACGCGGCAGGCGGTCCTCGACGGGATCCGCAGCTCGGCGGGGGTGGTGACCAGTGCGGCGGTTGTCATGATGACGGTCTTCGTGAGCTTCGTCTTTCTCCACATCATCGAGATGAAGCAGATCGGTTTCGTCCTCGCGGCGGCCGTCCTGCTGGACGCCTTCATCATCCGGATCATGATTCTGCCGGCGGCGATGCTGCTGCTCGGCGAGGCGAGCTGGTGGCCTTCGCGCGGGGTGCCACGGCGGTCGGTGTCTGCTGACCGGGAGGCCGAAGGGGCCGTCAAGGCGCCGGTGGCGGACGTACGTTGACGTCATGACCACCCCCGCCCCTCCCGCCGGGAGTCCCGCCGAGCAGGTCACCGACCCCTTCTGGGCCGCCACACTCCGCCGCTGGAACGCGGTGTCCTGGGTGCTGTTCGGCGCGCTGGCGATCGGGCTCGCCGCGCTCGACCGGCCCGGCGGGAGCAAGTACTGGGCGCTCGGACTGCTCGGGGGCCTGATGGTCTGCTACGCGGTGGTCGACCGGTTTCCGGACAATCCGGTGCTGCGACCGCACACCTATCTGCTGGTGCTGGTGACCGTGCTCGGGGTGTTCGCGTATCTGCGCGGCTCCTTCGGGACGCTGTTCATGGTGACGCTGCCGCACTTCTGGATGTTCGGGCGTACGCCGCGGGCCTCGGTCGGGTTTCTGGGTCTTGCCACCGGGGCGACGCTGGCGGGGAGTTGGTTCCGGCTCGGTCCGTCGGCGGAGTTCTTCGGGGAGACGCTGGTCCCCGTCGTGATCGTCGTGGCGGTCGGGATGCTGATCGGTCTCTGGGTTCACTCGGTGGTCGCCCAGAGTCATGAACGGGCGCGGCTGATCACGGAGTTGGAACAGGCACAGGCCGAGCTGTCCGCGGCGCACCAGCGTCAGGGGGCGGCCGATGAGAGGGAACGGATGGCACGCGACATCCATGACACGCTCGCCCAGGGCTTCGCCTCGATCATCGCGCTCGCGGAGGCGGCGCGGGCCGGCCTGGACAGCGATCCGGCGCGCAGCGCACAGCAGTTACGGTCGATCGAGTCGACGGCGCGCGAGAACCTCGCCGAGGCGCGGGAGCTGGTCGGCTCCGCGCAGCGCGGCGGGCAGGTGGCGGCGGGTTCGGTGGCGCACACCCTGCGCCGGACGCTGGACCGGTTCGCGGAGGACACCGGGCTCGCGGTCGACGCGGAGCTGGCGGACATCGAAGCGGACATCAAGGTCGACCAGCCGACCCGGATCGCGCTGCTGCGCTGTACGCAGGAGTCGCTCGCCAATGTGCGCAAGCACGCGCGGGCGTCCACGGTCGGGGTCGTGCTGGCCCGGCAGCCGTACGGGGTGGAGCTGGAGATCACGGACGACGGGGCCGGGTTCGTCGTGGGGGAATCGGCGGGGTTCGGGCTCGACGGGATGCGCAAGCGGCTGGCGGAGCTGGGCGGGGAGCTGACGGTGACGAGTTCGGTGGGGGACGGTACGCGCGTACTGGCGACGATTCCGATGGACGGCGAGACCGGTCCCGGGGAAAACGAGGAGATGGCATGACGGCGGGCGGCGGAAAACTGCGGATCATCGTGGTCGACGACCACACGGTGATGCGGGCCGGTGTGGTGGCCCTGCTGGCCGCCGAGCCCAGCATCGAGATCGTCGGCGAGGCGGCGGACGGGCGGGCGGCCCTCGAACTCGTCGCAGCGCATTCGCCGGACGTGGCCCTGGTGGATCTGCGGATGCCCGTACTGGACGGGGTCGCCACGACCACGGAGATCGTGGCCGCGCACCCCCGCACCCGGGTCCTCATTCTCACCACCTACGACACCGACGCGGAGATCGAGCGCGGCGTCGAGGCGGGCGCCATCGGCTACCTCCTGAAGGACGCCACCCGCGAGCAGCTGGTCGACGCCATCCACGCGGCGTCGCGCGGCGAAACGGTTCTCGCACCCCGGGTCGCGGAAAAACTGGTCGCCCGCATGCGCCGGCCGGCCCACCCTCCGCTCACCGCCCGCGAAGCCGATGTCCTCAACGCCGTGGCCGACGGCCTCACCAACGCCGAGATCGGCTCCCGCCTGGTCATAGCCGAGGCCACGGTCAAGACCCACCTCCTGCGCCTCTTCGCCAAGCTGGACGTGAACGACCGGACTCGGGCGGTAGTGGTGGCGATGGAGAGGGGGCTGTTGCGGAGGCCCTCGTAACCCCGGGTTTCGGAAGTCCCCGCAAACGAATGCCGGACACAGGCGACGACCCCCGCAAGGACGTGACTCGCGGGGTCGCCCGTCCTAAGTGCCCTTGGTTAAGTCCGGTGCGGTACCGCGCCCCGTAAGGGGCGCGGGGAACTGCGCGACCAGCCCCCACCGGCCCGCAGGTTCATCACCGTTCTAACAGCGGAGCGCTCAGCTCTAGAGGTTGCTGAAGTCCGGGCCCGCCGTACGCGTCCGCTTGATCTCGTAGAAGCCGGGGATCGAGGCCACCAGCAGGGTGCCGTCCCAGAGCTTGGCGGCCTCCTCGCCCTTGGGGGCGGGGGTGACGACCGGGCCGAAGAACGCGATCTGCTCGCCGTCGGCGCCGGGGACGGCGATAACGGGGGTGCCGACCTCCTGGCCGACCTTGTCGATGCCCTCCTTGTGGGAGGCGCGCAGCTGGGCGTCGTACTCGAAGTCCTCCTGGTCCGCGTACTCGATCAGGTCCGCGGGGAGGCCGACCTCGTCGAGCGCGGCGGCGATGGCCTCGACGGTCGGGCCCTCGTCGTTGTTGTGAATGCGGGTGCCGAGGGCGGTGTAGAGGGGGCCGAGGATCTCGGCGCCGTGCTTCTGCCAGGCCGCGGTCACCACGCGGACCGGCTTCCAGGCCTTGGTCGCGAGCATCTCCCGGTACTCCTCGGGCAGCTCGTCGATCTTGTCCTCGTTCAGCACCGCGAGGCTCATGATGTGCCAGCGGACCTCGATGTCCCGGACCTTCTCCACCTCGAGGACCCAGCGCGAGGTCATCCACGCCCAGGGACACAGCGGGTCGAACCAGAAGTCGACGGGGGTCTTGGCGGAGCTCGTTGCGGCCTCGGACATGGTTCTCCTCGAAAACGCGGTCATGACAGATGGCGGGAATGCGGTCATGACAGATGGCGGAAAACAGGAAGGTTGTCTTTGAATTCGCAACCACCTCCTTCCCCGGTCCTATTCCCTGATGCCTGTTGTCAGTGCCACATGCGAGGATCAGTGCAGTTCGAAGGAGTCATGCCGCCCGTCATGCAGTCACGAGGGAGTACCGCCCGTGCCCGGTGAGAATCTGTCCCGCGACGAGGCCCGCGAGCGGGCCGCGCTGCTGTCCGTCGACGGGTACGAGGTGTCGCTCGACCTGCGCTCCGCCGTGGGCGACACGGTTGCCGGGCCGCGGACGTTCCGTTCCGTGACGACGATCCGCTTCCGCTGCGCCGAGCCGGGCGCCACGAGCTTCGCGGACCTGATCGCGCCGAGCGTCACCGCCGTCTCCCTCAACGGCAAGGACCTCGACCCGGGCGCCGTCTTCGACGGCTCCCGCATCCTCCTGGAGGACCTCGGCGACGACAACGAACTCGTGGTCGACGCCCAGTGCGCCTACAGCCGCACCGGCGAGGGCCTGCACCGCTTCGTCGACCCCGAGGACGGCGAGGTCTACCTCTACACGCAGTACGAACCGGCCGACTCCCGCCGCGTCTTCGCGAACTTCGAGCAGCCGGACCTGAAGGCCCCCTTCCGGTTCGAGGTCAGGGCTCCCGAGGGCTGGGTCGCGTGGAGCAACGGCGTGGGTGAACTGCACGACGGGGTATGGCAGTTCGCCGAGACCAGGCCCATCTCGACGTACATCACGGCGATCGTCGCGGGCCCGTACCACTACGTGACAGACCGCTACTCCCGCACCTTCGAGGACGGTACGACGCTGGAGATCCCCCTCGGCGCGCTGTGCCGCAAGGGTCTCGCCAGGCACTTCGACGCCGACGACGTGTTCCTGGTGACCAAGCAGGGTCTTGACTTCTTCCACGACCACTTCGACTACCCGTACCCCTTCGGGAAGTACGACCAGGCGTTCGTGCCGGAGTACAACCTCGGCGCGATGGAGAACCCGGGCTGTGTGACCTTCCGCGAGGAGTTCATCTTCCGCGGCAAGGTGACGCAGGCGTCGTACGAGCGGCGGACGAACGTCATCCTGCACGAGATGGCGCACATGTGGTTCGGCGACCTCGTCACCATGGAGTGGTGGGACGACCTGTGGCTCAAGGAGTCCTTCGCGGACTTCATGGGGACCTTCTCGGCGGCCGAGGCGACCCGGTTCACCAACGCCTGGGTCACCTTCGCCAACAACCGCAAGGCCTGGGCGTACCGCGCCGACCAGCTGCCCTCCACGCACCCGATCACGGCCGACATCCGTGACCTGGAGGACGCCAAGCTGAACTTCGACGGGATCACGTACGCCAAGGGGGCTTCCGTCCTCAAGCAGTTGGTGGCGTACGTCGGGCGGGACGCGTTCCTGGAGGGCGCGCGCCGCTACTTCAAGCGGAACGCGTACGGCAACACGCGCCTCGGCGATCTCCTCTCGGTCCTGGAGGAGACGAGCGGGCGTGACATGGGGGCGTGGTCGCGGGCGTGGCTGCAGACCGCCGGCGTCAACTCCCTCACTCCGCAGGTGCTGTTGAGTTCCGAGGGGCGGATCGACGAGCTCGCGATCCTGCAAGAGGCCGCCGAGTCGCATCCTGAACTGCGGCCGCACCGGGTGGCAGTGGGCCTGTACCGGCGGTCGTCCGAAGGCGCCCTGGAGCGGTACGCGCGCGCGGAGGTGGACGTCGACGGCCCGCGTACGGTCGTGGCCGAGCTGGCCGGAGCCGACGCCCCCGAGCTGGTGCTGGTCAACGACGACGACCTGACGTACTGCAAAATCCGTTTCGACGACAGCTCGCTGGCGACGCTTCGGGAGCGGCTCGGCGAGATCACCGACCCGCTGGCCCGGGCCCTGTGCTGGTCGGCGCTGTGGAACCTCACGCGGGACGCCCTGATGCCGGCGCGGGACTTCATCGACCTCGTCCTGCGTTTCGCGGGCCGCGAGTCCGACATCGGCGTGCTCCAGATGCTGCACGCGTGGGCGAACTCCGCGCTCACGCACTACGTGGCGCCCGACTGGCGGGACACGGGCGGGCAGTTGCTCGCCGAGGGTGCGCTGCGGGAGCTGCGGCTGGCCGAGCCCGGCAGCCAGCACCAGCTGACGTGGGCACGCTTCTTCGCGGCGGTCGCGTCGAGCGAGACCGATCTTCAGCTGGTGCGGGACCTGCTGGAGGGCACGGCCAAGGTCGACGGACTGGATGTGGACCAGGAGCTGCGGTGGGCGTTCCTGGAGCCGCTCGCCTCGCACGGCGTCGCCGACGAGGTCATGCTCGCGGCCGAACTGGCCCGCGACGACACGGCGTCGGGCAAACGGCACCAGGTCCGCTGCCTCGCCGCCCGGCCCTCCGCCGCGGTCAAGGCCCAGGCGTGGGCCTCGGTCGTGGAGTCCGACACCCTGTCCAACGCGCTCGTCGAGGCGACGATCGCGGGCTTCGCCCAGCCGTCGCAGCGGAGCCTTGGCGCCGCGTACGTCGCCAAGTACTTCGAGGTGATCGAGCGGGTGTGGGAGGAGCGGTCCATTCAGATCGCGATGGATGTGGTCAAGGGGCTGTTCCCGTCGTTGCAGGACTCGCAGGCGACGCTGGACGCCACCGATGCGTGGCTCTCCGCGCATGAGAGCGCGGCTCCCTCTTTGCGGAGGCTTGTGCTGGAGGCGCGGGACGATTTGGCGCGGGTGTTGCGTGGGCAGGCTTGCGACTTGGCTGCTGCCGGGTAGGCGGTTCGCCTCAGGGGCGGGTGTGTACTGCGGTATTGCGACTGCGGGTTGAGTGTGGCTGGTCGCGCAGTTCCCCGCGCCCCTAAAGGGGCGCGCCTCACTGGGCCCCAGCGTGATCTGGCGCCGTCAACAACAGTTGCCGGGCATAACCGTTACGGAATGCAGGTAATCGGCGCCGTAACCCGTACGGACCAGGGGTTTCGGCTGTCGAACGCTTGACCTTTAGGGCGAGCTTGTCCGGCTTTGTCGACGGGAATGTAACAGCGGTTAGGGGGCCGAGCGGGTGCGGGAGATTCGGGGCATGAACCACAACACCCCGCTCTCCCCCCGCCCCCTCCGTCACCTGTCCGACGTCCAGCGGCGCGTGCTGACCATCGCGCAGTTGCGGTCGCACGGCGTGACCACCGCCGAGATCAATGAGCAGTGCCGGCCCGGTGGGGCCTGGCAGCAGATCCTGCCGGGCGTCTGCCTGCTGCACCCCGGCCCACCCACCAGCGAGGAACGGCTGCACGCGGTCCTGATGTACGCGGCCCGCTCACCGCTCCGGGAACAGGGCCTCCGCGGACAGGAGATCCCGGCCCAGCCGACCCAGGCCACGCCCGCCGCCCAGGAACCGAACCCCCCGCAGCGATACCCCGACGCGATGATCACCGGCCTCGCCGCCCTCACCCTGTACGGCTTCTCGTCCGCGCCCCCGCTGCTGTCCCTGGACCGCATCGACGTCCTCGTACCACGCCTGCGCCGTCTGCGCTCGACGGGCTGCGCACGCGTGGTCCGCACCCCCGCGCTGCCGACGCCCGAGCAGGTCACCGGGCTCCCGGTGGCCCCGGTCCCCCGTGCCCTGGCCGACGCGGTCGCCGGTCTCTCGGACGCGGGCTCCGTACGCCGCCTGCTCACCGAGGCCGTACGCGGCGGTCACTGCGAACCTGCCTCCGTCGTACGGGAGTTGACGCAGGCCCGGCTGCTGAGCCGACCGCACGTCGTGGACGCCGTCGACTCCCTGCTCGCCGAGGGGCGGGCCATCGCCGAGGACCACCTGTACCGCATGGTCCGCGAACACGGTCTGCCCGACCCGGTCTGGAACGTCGACCTGCGCCTGCCCGGCGGCCCCCACCTCGGCGGCCTCGACGCCTACTGGCCCGAGCAGGCCGTGGCCCTCGAACTGGACACCCGCGCCCCCCGCCAAGGCCATCAGGACGACGACTCCCAGTGGTCGGAGTACGCCCGCAAGCGCGAACACCTGGAACGGCTCGGCATCACCGTCGTCCACGTCACCCCGCGGAAGCTGCGCGACGCGATGGAGCAGCAGGCCGCCGTCGTACGCACCGCCCTCATGGCCGCGTGCGACAGCGATCCTGCGGCGTACGTCGTGGTGCTGCCCCGGTAGCGAAGGACCGGGACAGCAGGAGGGGAGAGGAGGGGGCCGCCGGACAACTGGCGGCCCCCTCCTCGTACGCACAGACGACGCCAGCCGGCTCAGTCCACGATGGCTCCGCAGGAGATGTTCACGTCCGTCGCGGTCAGTGTGCGGGCTCGGTCGGAGGCGATGAAGGCGGCCACGTCGCCCACGTCCGCGAGGGTCGCGCTGCGGCCGAGCTGGGTCTCCTTGGCCAGGCTGTCGGTGATCGCCTCCTTGCCCGGGAACCCGTCGGGGATGGACTCCGGTACGCCGCCCGACTTGAGGGTGACCACGCGGATGCCGTGCGGGCCCAGTTCGATGGCCCACTGGCGGCGCAGCCCCTCGAGTGCGTCCAGGGCGGCCTTGAAACCGCCGAGGCCGGGCAGCGTCTGCGGTCCGCCGCCGCCGAAGGCCAGGATCACCCCTGAGCCGCGGGCGGTCATGTGCCGGGCCGCCGCGCGGGTCGTCAGGAACTGCGAGCGCATCGCGTTCGTGATGGGCTGCAGGAAGTCCGCCACCGCGATCTCCCTCAGCGGCTGCTGGACATCCCCGAGGCCGATGGCGTTGAACGAGACGTCGATGCGGCCGGCCCGCGCGGCGGCGTCGTCGACGAAGGCGTCCACCGCCGCCTCGTCCAGCGCGTCGACCACGGCTGTCTCCGCCGAGCCGCCCGCGCCGCGGATGTCCCCGGCGACCGCCTCCAGCGGTGCCGCGGTACGCCCGGCGAGGAAGACCCGCGCCCCCTCGCGAGCGAAGGCGCGGGCCGCCGCCCCGCCGATGGAACCGCCGGCCCCGTACACCACGGCGACTTTCTCCTCGAGCAACATGATCGAACTCCGTCCTGATCGGCTACCGACTCTCCGGCCGGAGCCCTCGGCCCCGGCCCTCACCCGGTACGTCGGAGCCGGCCGCCGGTTCTCGACACCCCCGCGGACGCGCTACCCGCCGCAGTACTCCGCCTCGATCACCGCGGCCGAGTCCCCCGTCCAGTCGCCGTTGAAGTTGAAGGCGAGGGAGTGGCGGCCGTCCGCCGTCGTGACCGCATCCGTGAGCGAACCCATGGTTTGGCCGCCGTGGCCCCAGACCGTGACGCCGCAGCTCAGCTTGCGTTCGATGAGGCCGAGGCCGTAGCCGGCACCGGGGACCTCGTCGACCTTGACGGTCGTCTTCATCGCGGTGAGCTGGGCCTTGGGCAGCAGCTTGCCGCGCAGCAGGGCCGAGTAGAAACGGTTCAGGTCGCCGGAGTCGGAGATCATGTCGCCCGAGCCGCCGGAGAGCGTGGGATTGAGTTCCGTGACGTCATACGTCGGGCCGGTCGTGGACTCGGCGAACTTCGAGTACGCCCGGCTGCTGGGCTGCGGCACCTTCGGGTACGTACCGGGCACGGAGGTGGCGTGCAGGCCCAGCGGTTCGATGATGCGGTGGCGTATCTCGTCTCCGTACGAGTTGCCGGTGGCGCTCTCGATCACCATCGCCGCCAGGGAGTAGTTGGTGTTCGAGTAGTTCCAGGACGCGCCGGGCGCGGACTGCGGCTTGTGGGCCATGGCGTACTTCACGAGTTGCCCGAGGGTCGCCGTGTCGTAGCGGTTCTTGAAGAAGCCGTCCTTGGTGCCGTACTTCCGGCCGAACTCCTCGGCCGCCAGGTAGTCGAAGATGCCGCTCGTGTGGTTGAGGAGCTGGCGGAGGGTGATGCGCCTGCCGTCGTGACCGTTCCCGCGGACGACGCCGGGCAGCCACTTGTCGACCTTGTCGTCGAGCGAGAGTCTCCCCTTCGCCTCCAGCTGCAGCAGCACCGTGGACACGAAGGTCTTGGTGAGGCTGCCGACGCGATACCGGTCGTGCGCGGAACGCGCCTGCCCCGTCCTGAGGTTCCCGACGCCCGAAGTGGCCTTCCAGACCCCGTACTTGTCCTTCACCTGTGCGGCAACACCGGGAACCCCGTCCTGCACGGCGGCGTCCATCGCTGCCTGGGTCGCACTGTGGTCTCTGGTGGCCGGGGTGGGGGCGGCCACGGCGGATGCGGTGAGCGACGCCGCGGTGAGCGCGACAGCCCCCACCAGTCCGATACGCAGCGTGCGAGATGCGGTCATGTGTCGGTACGTCCCTTCCGTCGAAGGTGGTCGACGGAAGGGACACCGTGACGGGGCGGAAGGTTGCCCTCCCTTGTGCCTCTTGGGCACTTTTGAGCCCTGCCGAGGAACTAGCCCTTTTTCAGGACGAGTTCCGTGTTCCGGTCCCCCGGATCGCCCGAGAGGGTCGAGCGGGAGCCGGGGGCGTTGAAGGACAGTTCGCGGTAGAGGGCGGCCAGGCCCGTCTGGGAGAGGTCGGTGAAGTCCGTGCGGTGGGGGGCCGCGGATTCGATGAGGGTGGTGAAGAGGGAGATCGTGCCGTCGTGGTTGTCCACCACCTCGATGACACGGGCGAGTTGGGGGAAGTCGACGTGGGAGGCCGTGGAGATCTCCCAGAGGGAGCGGTTGTCGGGGGCCGCGTGCGGGGTGATGTTGTTCTTGTGGCTGTGGCCGTTCACCCAGGCCAGGGTGGAGCGGTAGCTGCCGAGGAGGGCGAGTACCTCGTCGCCGCCGTGGCGGCGCTCGCCGGGGTGGTTCGGGTCCTCGCGGAGGTTGCGCATCGTCTTGCTGGTGTGGTGACTGAAGACGATGACGTGTTCCTTGTTCTTCTCGGCCGTCTGCAACGTGCGCTCCAGCCAGCGCAGTTGGGTCGTGCCGAGCGAGCCCTCGTAGTGGCCGCCGGGGTCGGTGCTGTCGAGGCTGACGCCGAGCAGGTCGTCCGCGATGCGGAAGGTGTAGTACTGGGTCTTCGCGGCGAGGTTCGCCTGTGAGTAGCCGTGTCCGATGGGGCCGGGTCCCGTGTGCGCCGGGTCGAGGTGCGCCTGAAGGTACTCGGCGGAGGTGAAGGGGACACGCCCCTCGTCCGGGGTGACCGAACGCATCTTCCGCGCCTGCGACTTGAGCATGTCCTTGAGGAGCGTGCCCTTGGGGTCGCCGCCCTTCCTGAGGTTCTTCCAGACGGTGGCGCCCACCGTCTCGTCCAGCGTCATCAGCTTTTTGCCGCCGACGGCCAGCTCGGTGAGGTAGGGGTCGCCGGGCGCGAAGCAGCCGCCGGGCAGGGAATCGTGGTTGCCCACCGTGGAGTACCAGGGCAGGTTGAGGCCGGGGCTCTGCAGCTCGCGGATGGCGGCGGCGAGGAAGCCCTCGATCTGCGGGAAGCCGACCTGCTTGTCGCCGTCGCGGACGTCCGCGTCGGGCTGCCAATACAGCTTGCTGCCGCTGTTCTGAACACCCTCGTAGGACTTCGGGTCACCGGAGTTGGGGGTGATACGGCCGCCGCTCATCACCTTAAGGAACCAGTCCAGCTCCGTCTTGGCGTTGTTGTCGGTGTTGTCGCCGGTGGTCATCACGAAGTGCAGCGGGGAGCCGGTGACGGGGGCTCCCCGCAGCGCGTTGACCCGCTCGACGAGCGAGACCGCGCCGGCCACCGAGAGCGACTCCTGTGGACGCCAGGCGTTGGCGGCCTGGGAGCGCAGATACTCGTACCGCAGCGGGTGCTGCACGTCGACCACGTGCAGGTCGGTGAACTGCACGAACGCGGCGAGTGCGGTACGGCGCTCGCCGCGGCCCGCCTTGGCCGCGGCCAGGTCACCGCGGACGACGCGCTGCCAGGCGGGGCCGTCGCCGAGTCTGCGGAAGCCGGAGCCGTTCAGGGGCGCCGCGACCGACCCGAGGGTGGTGCCGCGCGTGTACGGCGCGAGCGGGGCGGGAGGCGCCTGGCGGGACATGGCGATGGCCGCCTGCTCCTCTTCGGCGGCGGAGGCGGTGGCCTCGCCGCCGCCCGGCCGGAGCGCGAAGCCGATTCCCGCGGAGAGCGACACCGCCCCGGTTGCGGCCAGGAAGGCGCGGCGGTCACGAACAGTGGTGGCGACAGAGCGTAGGCGCGACATGGCGCGGTCTCCCCGAGTCCAAACGCATCAGCAGTGGTCGCGGACGGTTCACCGAGGCGAACTGCCCGCTCACAATGGATCGTTGACACCGGGAATGACCTGCGCGTTAACTGAGCGGCAACGGGCAGCGCCGATCACCGTACGTGGATCTTGGGCTACCCTCCGCGTCCACCGACCCCTCGTCGAACCGAGGGGAGTCGGTCACTCCACGTTCACTTTCCTGGGTACGGAACCTATTTCTCGGGAATCGGCAGACCGTCCACCCGCCCGGCCGCCGGCCGCTCCCGCCACAGCGCGAGCCCCACGTCGACGAGCCCGACCCGCTTCAGATCGGGCACCTCATCGAGGGGATGCCAGGCCGCCATGTCGGTGGAGCCGCCGGTCTCGTGCCGGAGTTCGCCTCCGGCGACGCGGGCCTCGTACACGATCCGCAGTCCGTGGAAGTCGGCCGTCGTGCCGAGCCGGCGCGGATACTCGCGCCGGATGGAGTCGACGCCGAGCAGCGCGACGAGCTCGACCTCGTACCCGGTCTCCTCCTCGACCTCCCGGATCACGGTGTCGTACGGGTCCTCACCGTGATCCATCCCGCCGCCGGGCAGCGTCCACCGCTTGCTACCGTCCCCCGCCACCCAGCGCGCGAGCAGCATCCGCCCGTCCCGCACGCATACGGCGTAGGCCGCCACCCTCAACTCCTTGTGCATGCACCGACGTTACGGCAGCGGAGGGTTGGCCGGTGAGTACTCGGGCGCCGACCAGCGCAGTGGGCTCGCTCCGGGCGTTTCGACGACTTCGGTGACGGTGAAGCGGACCGTCCGCTCCCCGTCAGGGGCCTCGTCCGGGGCGAACTCGGTGCGGGCCGTGCCGGTGAGCTGGAGCGTGGTGCCGGTGGTCCAGTCGAGGAAGAGCAGTCCGGCACGCGGGTCGGCCATGAGGTTGCCGAGCGTGAGGAACATGGAGTTGCCGGAGTAGTCCGGCCAGCTCAGTTCGTACGGCGAATCGGTCCGTACGAAGCCGGGGTTGCCGCCGCGATGGCTGGCGTCGGCGCCCTGGTCGTGGACGGTGGCGAGGAAGAAGGTGTCGGCTGTTTCGATGAACGTCCGCTGCTCGTCGGTGAGTTGAGCACCGCTCCGGACGGCGTCCGAGGAGGGCCGGCGCTCCACTTCCTCGTAACGCTCCCTCTTCTGCAGGTACTTGGGGCAGTTGGAGAACACCTGGTCGGCCTCGACCGCGAATCCGCGCGGCGTCGGGCGCGCCCGTCCATTGAGGCGCATACGGCGACGAGTGCGCGGGTCGAGCGCGATGGTGCCGACCGGGATGCCGGCCGGGGCGCCGGCCGTGAGCGTGTCCGCGAGGGGGTCGCCCTCGCGGAGAGCGCCCGCGACCGAGATCTGCCGGGGTCCCGTGGCCCTGACGAAGCCGGGGGTTCCGGTGAGCAGCGAGGCCCATACATGGCCGACCCCGTCGGCCGCGCCGAGCACCAGCATCGGCTGAAGCTCCAGGAAAGCGGCGGCCACCGGCCTGATGCCCTGGCCGACGGACCGGCCGACATGATCGGCGGACTCACGCACGCCGAGGCGGTCCTGCACGGCGCGCGAGCCGGAGTGGTAGGGGTCGTACACAGACAGGTCGTACGCAGCCACGGAACCCACTCCCTAGAAGAAACCGCAGGTCGGAGCGGCCCCGGAGGGTGCCGGAGCCTCCTCGGCGCCGCTCGGCGCGTAGATCTCCAGGCGGGTGCCGTCCGGGTCGTGGAAGAAGATGCCGCCCGAGGCCGCGCCCTCACCGTGGGCGACGACACCGTCGTGCGCGAAGTCGACGCCGTACGCGCGCAGCGCCCTCTCGTACTCCCGGACCTGCTCGACCGTGTCGGCCTCGACGGCGAGGTGGTGAAGACCGGCGCGACCGCTGTCGTACGCGCCCTTGGCCTGTTCCCACAGTGTCAGCGTCGGGCGGCCGTCCTCGCCGAAGAGCACGAACCGGCGGCCCTCCTCCTTCCCCTCGGCGAGTACGCCGAAGCCGAGGACGTCCCGGTAGAAGGCGAGCGAGCGGTCGAGGTCCGTGACATTGAGGCCTATGTGGCCGGTACGCAGCGTGCTGGTTGCCGACATGGCACACCCCTTCGTCGACGGCTGCCCGCCCCCTGCGGGCTAACCTGTGTAATGGAGATTAGCGGTTAGGTGCGCGCGATGCAACCGGTCAAGTACTCTTTGCCGGTTAGTAGTGAATGGAGCTCCGAGATGTCCGCCCTCCGCGATCCGCGTCCGCTCACCGGCGAGCCGCTCTCTCTCGACCTGCTCAACACGCGCTGGATGTACGAGGGCGCAGCGCAGGACCTGCTCGTGGACACCGACGGGCTCGCCGTGTGGCTGGCCGCGAACGGGCTCGACCGCTTCGCCGCCGACGAGGCGACGCTGCGCCATGTACTGCGGGCCCGGGACGCCCTGCGGGCGGTCGCCGACGGCCCGCTGGACGCGGAGAGTGCCGGGCGGGTCGACTCCGTCCTCGCGCACGGCCGGATCCGGGCGACGCTCACTGCCGAAGGGCCGGGCGAGCGTGCGGAGTTCGGGGACGAGTCCTGGGGGCCCGCGTGGCTCGCGGCGCGCAACTACATGGAGTTGCTGAGTACGGCTCCCGACCGCATCCGTGCCTGTGCGCACGAGGCGTGCGTCCTGCACTTCTTCGATACCTCGCGGAACGGGACGCGGCGGTGGTGTTCGATGGCGGTTTGCGGCAACCGGGCGAAGGCGTCCCGCCATTACGCGCGTTCACTCCGTGGGTAGGGCAGTACGAAAGCTGCGGGCCGGTGGGGGCTGGTCGCGCAGTTCCCCGCGCCCCTAAAGGGGCGGACACGTCCCCCTATGACGCGCTATCAGCCCCATGGCGTATGGCGGGATTACGCCAGCTTTCCAGCGCGTACCTGTCAACTCTCCCCAAACAGGTGTCCCTTGCGTAAAGCTGAGCGGTCATCCGGGTTCACATACCGGACTCACGCTCGTCCTTTACCTACAAGGGATGCCGATGACCCCCGACAGTCAGCGCGCTCCGATCAGAGGCGCGAGACACGTGGCCAGAATTGCCGTGGCCGCGGGCCTTGTGGCCGCACTCTCCGCGGCCGGGCCGATACCCATGGCCTTCTCCGCAGACGAACCCGCCGCGACCACCGACGCGGCCGTCAAGTCCGCCGACGACAAGCTCGGTTCGGCCGACGCCGATCTTCTCGCCGAGGCCAAGGCCGACGGCGAGAAGAACGTCACGATGATGATCGCCACCGCTCCCGGACAGACCGAGAAGGTCGCCGGCCAACTGGACGCGGTGAAGGGCGGCTCCGTGGGCCGCACCTACGACAAACTCGGCTACGTCCGCGCCACCGTCCCGACCGCCAGGGCCGAGGCCGCCGTCGACGCCGCCGCGAAGCTCTCCTCCGTGCACGGCATCGACCTGCGCCACGAGATCGCCCTCGACGACCCGACGCCGGGCGCCGACCGGGCCGAGGGTGCCGAGACCCAGGCCACGGCGAAGAGTTACCCGGCGCCGGACAAGAACACCCCGGCGAAGAACCCGTACAACCCGTCCTTCGAGACGGGCGCCGTCGACTTCGTGAAGAAGAATCCGAAGGCGGACGGCCGCGGCGTCACCATCGGCGTCCTCGACACCGGTGTCGACCTCGGCCACCCGGCGCTGCAGAAGACCACCACCGGCGAGCGCAAGATCGTCGACTGGGTGACCGCGACCGACCCGATCGTGGACGGCGACGGAACCTGGCGCGCGATGATCAACCCAGTCTCCGGCCCCACCTTCACCTGGGACGGCGAGACCTGGACGGCCCCTGCGGGCGAGTACAAGGTCAACCGCTTCCGCGAGTCCGCCACCGCCGGCGGCGACGCGAACGGCGACGTCAACCGCGACGGCGACAAGACGGACAGCTGGGGCGTGCTGTACGACGCCGCCGCCGGGACCGCACGCGTCGACCTGAACGACAACAACGACTTCTCCGACGACGCCGTCATGAAGCCGTACAAGGACGGTTTCCAGATCGGCTACTTCGGCACCGACGACCCGGCGACCGCCGTCGTCGAGCGCCAGCCGTTCGTCGTGGAGATCCGCAAGGACGTCCCGATGGACCCGCTGGGCGGCGACTGGGTCGGCAAGAAGTCCGACTTCGTCAACATCGGCATCATCGAGTCCGAGCACGGCACGCACGTCGCGGGCATCACCGCCGCCAACAAGCTGTTCGGCGGCAAGATGAACGGCGCGGCCCCTGGCGCCAAGATCGTCTCCTCGCGCGCCTGCATCTTCGGCGCAGGATGCACGAACGTCGCGCTCACCGAGGGCATGATCGACCTCGTGACGAAGCGCGGCGTCGACATCGTCAACATGTCGATCGGCGGCCTGCCCGCGCTCAACGACGGCAACAACGCGCGCTCCGAGCTCTACACGCGCCTCATCGACACCTACGGCGTCCAGCTGGTGATCTCCGCGGGCAACTCGGGCCCCGGCGCCAACACCATCGGCGACCCCGGCCTCGCCGACAAGGTCGTCTCGGTCGGCGCGTCCATATCCAAGGAGACGTGGGCGTCCAACTACGGGTCCCTGGTCGAGAAGAAGTACGCGATGCTGCCCTTCTCCTCACGCGGCCCGCGTGAGGACGGCGGCTTCACGCCCACCCTCTCCGCGCCCGGCGCGTCGATCAACACCACGCAGACCTGGATCCCCGGCGCCCCGGTCGCCGAGGCGGGCTATGCGCTGCCGCCCGGCTACGCCATGCTCCAGGGCACGTCGATGGCGTCGCCGCAGGCTGCGGGCGCGTCCGCGCTGCTGCTGTCCGCCGCGAAGCAGAAGGGCGTCGACCTCACCCCGGCGAAGCTGCGCACCGCGCTGACCTCCACCGCCGACCACATCAGCGGCACGCAGGCGTACGCCGAGGGCGTGGGCGTGATCGACATCGTCGACGCGTGGAAGTCCATCCAGAAGGGCGCCACCGCCCACGCGTACACGGTCAAGGCCCCGGTCGACACCGCGATCGACTTCGCGCTGGAGACCCCGGGCTTCGGCACCGGCCTCTACGACCGCGAGAGCGGCCTCAAGGCCGGCCAGAAGAAGACGTACGACATCACGATCACCCGTACGTCAGGGCCCGACCGCGCGCTGCGGCACGAGCTTGACCTGGAGAACAACAGCGGCGACACGTTCCGCATCGTCGGCTCCGACGAGGTGTCGCTGCCGCTGAACAAGCCGGTCACGGTGCAGGTCTCCGCGAAGCCGTCCTCTGCCGGGATCAAGAGCGCGATCCTCGAGGTCGACGACCCGCGCACCGAGGGCATCGACCACCAGGTCATGTCGACGGTCGTGGTCTCGGCCCCGCTGAAGTACTCCTTCTCCGCGTCGGGTTCGGTGCAGCGCAACAGCACCACGTCGTACTTCGTGACCGTCCCCGAGGGCGCCAAGACCCTCGAGGTCCGGATGAGCGGGCTGAAGGACAAGAGCCAGACCCGCTTCATCGCCATCCACCCGTACGGCGTTCCGGTCGACCCGACGGCGACGGTCAACTGCTACCCGAACTACGCCAACCCGGACAACACCTGCCGCCCCGACCTGCGCTCGTACGCCGATCCGCAGCCGGGCGTCTGGGAGATCGAGGTCGAGTCGCGCCGTACGTCGCCGCTGCTCGACAACCCGTACAAGCTGAACGTCTCCGCCTTGGGCGCGACCTTCGACCCGGAGCTCGTGACCATCCCCGAGGCCAAGGTCGGCACCCCGACCGACGTCTCCTGGAAGGTGACGAATAACCTCGACCCGGTCGAGGGCAAGCTGGCGGGCGGCCCGCTCGGCTCCTCGAAGACCGACCGGCCGACCATCACCGAGGGTGCCCCGCAGACCAGCACGGTCGAGGTGCCCGAGGGCGCCGAGTCGCTGGACGTGACCATCGGCAACGTGTCGGCCGCCAACGCCGATCTCGACCTGTACGTGTACGACGCGGAGGGCAACGAGGTCGGCAGCTCCGCCGACGGCGACTCGGAGGAGTCGGTCTCGGTCGCCTCACCCGACGCCGGGACGTACACCGTCCAGGTCCTGGGCTACTCGGTGCCGGGCGGCTCGACGGCGTACGACTACCGCGACGTGTACTTCGCGGCCTCACTCGGCACGATCGAGGCCGACGACACGCAGGTGTCGCTCGGTACGGGCGACTCGGCGACGTTCTCCGGCTCGGTCGTCGCGGCGGCCGCGGCGCCCGAGGGACGGGAGTTCTTCGGCCAGGTGCGGCTCGTGAACGCGCGCGGTACGGCCGCGGGTGTGGGCAGCGTGCTGATCGAGAAGGTCACGCCGTAGCTCTTCGGTACGAATTCTGGGCGGGCGTCCGGTGTGCGACACCGGGCGCCCGCCCTTCGTCGTCGCGGTCAGCCCCCGCTCTGCTGTTGCGGGCCCGTGCACTTCAGCCCCCGTGCTCCGGGCAGCGCCTTCAGGATGTCCTTGCGGGCGTCGCCGACACCTGGGCCGGTCTCCCAGTCCTGCCGGTCCTGCGGGTACACCGGCACCCGCACCAGGGTGTAGGTGCCGACCTTCAGATCCTCGCGCGCGCCGGCGAGCAGCGTGACGGTCATGGTCGGGTGCTCCGTGACGGACCGCTCGGGCCGGTAGTAGCGCTTCACGTCCAGAACGACGCGTACGTTCCCGTCGTCGCCCGGTGTGATGCTCCGCACGGTGCCTTCGACGAGGACCTTCGAGCACGCGATGTGCATCCCGGGCGAGTAGCCCTCCTTGGCATCGCTCTGCGCCTGCGCGGCCGAGTCATCGCTCCCCCCGGCGTCGTCGCTCCCACTGTTGGCACCGAGCCACACGAGTCCGCCGAGCATCGCCGTCCCCGCGGCCAGCACGAGGGCACCCAGCGCCACGCCCGCGTAGCGCCGGGCCCGGCGCGGCCTCGACGGCTTGAGCGGCTTCGGCGGCTTGGAGGCCTTGAGTGGCTTCGGCGGCCTCGACGCCTTGAGTGGCGCGGGTGCCGGTGAAGCGGACCGCTCGGGCTGCTCGCTCTCCGTGGCCAGCGTGTCGCCCATGATCCGCAACTGCTCGCGCAGCGCCGCCACGTCCGCCGCCGCCGACCGGTGCTCCGCCATGAACTCCGGGTCGTCCAGGGCCTCTTGGGGCAGAGGTTCGTCGGTGATCGCGGCCAGCAGCGCGTCGGCTCGCGCATTGCCCTCATGGTCAGCCACGTCACACCACCTCGTCCTCGTGCAGGCGGGCGCGCAGCGCGCGGACCGCCGTGTGCAGCCTGCTCTTGACCGTGCCCTCCGGGATGCCCAGCTCCTCGGCGATCCCGCGGACCGGCAGGTCGGCGTAGAAGCGCAGGACGAGGATCTGCCGCTGGGCGTCCGGCAGCTCGTCCAGGCCCTGGGCCACGGCGAGCGAGAGCACCTTCGTGTCGTCACCCGAGGCGTCCACGGGCTCCAGCTGGCGCAGCGAGGCGAGGCGTTCCCCGACCCGCTCCTGACGGCGCCTGGCCCGGTGCCAGTCCATCGCCAGGTTCGACGCGACGACCGCCGCCCACGCGGACACGTCGCGCGGCGCCTCCGCCCCGCTCGCGGCCCGCTCCAGAAGCCGCAGCCGGACCTGCTGTACCCCGTCCGGCAGGTCCGCCTGCGGCACCCCGCCGAGCGCGAGCACCGCACGCACCCGGCGTTCCTGGGCCGCGTCCAGCGGGTCGTCGACCGGACCGGCCGGCTCGACGCCCCCCTGAACGCGGCGGGCTTTTCTGCGCAGCACAGCCACCCCTCCCCTCGCCCTGCCTCTACGACGCCGGTGCGGGCCAAAACGTTCGACCGAGACGGACGTCACATTGTGCGGGGGCACACCGTCCCACTCCTCGGGCAGGAGGACAAAGGATTGGACAGCCGGGCCGGGGTCGGCCGCATGATGGAACGCTGCCAGTGATGCACAGGTAAAGCGGGTAAAGGGAGAGTCGCCGTGAAGGTAGGAATCGTCGGAGCCACCGGTCAGGTCGGCACGGTCATGCGCAGGATCCTCGTGGAGCGGGACTTCCCGGTCGACGAGCTGCGCCTTTTCGCCTCGGCCCGCTCGGCCGGGACGGTCGTCGACGGTGTGACGGTGGAAGACGCTTCCACGGCGGACTACTCCGGCCTGGACATCGTGCTCTTCTCCGCGGGCGGCGCGACCTCCAGGGCGCTGGCCGAGAAGGTCGCCGCGCAGGGCCCGGTCGTGATCGACAACTCCTCGGCCTGGCGCAAGGACCCGGACGTACCCCTGGTGGTGTCCGAGGTGAACCCGCACGCGATCGTGAACCGGCCCAAGGGGATCATCGCGAACCCGAACTGCACGACGATGGCCGCGATGCCGGTACTGATGCCGCTGCACGAGGAGGCGGGCCTCGAGGCGCTGGTCGTCGCGACGTACCAGGCGGTGTCCGGCTCGGGCCTCGCGGGCGTCGCCGAGCTGCACGGCCAGGCGCAGAAGGTGGTCGCCGACGCGGACAAGCTGACCCACGACGGTTCGGCGGTCGACTTCCCCGAGCCGCAGGTCTACAAGCGCCCCATCGCCTTCAACGTCCTCCCCCTCGCGGGCAACATCGTCGACGACGGCCTGAACGAGACGGACGAGGAGCAGAAGCTCCGCAACGAGTCCCGCAAGATCCTCGAGATCCCTGGGCTGAAGGTCTCCGGCACCTGCGTCCGGGTCCCCGTCTTCTCCGGCCACTCCCTCCAGGTCAACGCCCGCTTCGCGCGCCCGCTGAGCGTGGAGCGCGCGACGGAGCTGCTGGCAGGCGCCCCGGGCGTCGCCCTCTCCGACATCCCGACCCCCCTCCAGGCCGCCGGCCAGGACCCGTCCTTCGTAGGCCGCATCCGCACCGACGAGACGGTGGAGAACGGCCTGGCCCTGTTCGTCTCCAACGACAACCTCCGCAAGGGCGCTGCCCTGAACGCGGTGCAGATCGCGGAGCTGGTGGCAGCCGAGCTGAGCTGAAGCCGATCGGGCATCGAACTGAAGCCGAGCGGGCGTTGAGCCCGTCGCTCGCCCGCGAAGGGGGCGGTCACCGTGCGGTGGCCGCCCCCTTCGCACGCTCCGCGTACCGGACGACCGGCAGCGCGAGGAACGCGAGCGCCAGGAAGGCCAGTCCCCCGGCGAGCCACAGCACACCGGACAGCCCCTGCCCGTCCGTGACCCGGCCGCCGACGAAGGCGCCCAGCGCTATCGCCGCGTTGAACACTCCGGCGAACAGCGCCGACGCCACCTCACGGGCCCCCGGTGCGGCGGCCATCAGCCAGTTCTGGGCGGAGACCGAGACACCGCCGTACGCCAGGCCCCAGACCGCGAGCAGCGCCGCCGACGCGGCGAGCGATCCACCGGCGGGCACCAGCAGCAGGACCACGCTGCCGAGCGCGACGCAGATCACGGACAGGGCCCGGCGGGGGTCGCGGGCCGCGAGCGCACCGCCCGCGAAGTTACCCGCGACACCCGCGAGGCCGTAACCGAGGAGCAGTCCGCTCACCAGGCCCGCGCCGGTGCCGGGCACGCGCTCCAGGACCGGCCGGACATAGGTGTACGCGGCGAAGTGCCCGGTCACCAGGGCCAGCACGACCAGCAGTCCGTACCGCACGCGGGGCGCACGCAGCAGCCGCGGGAACTCACCGAGCCGGACCGTCCGTTCGGCGGGCAACGGGGGCAGGGCAACGGCCAGGACTCCCGCCACGGCCAGGGCGAACACCGCCATCGCCGCGAACGCCCAGCGCCAGCCCGCGAACCCGTCCAGGAACGTGCCCGCCGGGACGCCGAGCACCGAGGCCACCGCGATCCCGCTGAAGATCACCGCGGTGGCGCGGCCCACGGACCCGGGCGGCACGAGGCGCCCGGCCAGGCCCGCCGCGACGGCCCAGACCCCGCCGATGCACACGCCGACCAGGACGCGGGCGGCGAGCAGCACGCCGAAGGCGGGAGCGAGCGCGGAGAGCAGGTTGGCCCCGGCGAGCAGGAGCAGCAGCACGCACAGCACCGTCCGCCGGTCCGCGCGCCGCACGGCGACGGGCAACAGCAGCGCGCCGAGCGCCGCGACCAGCCCGGGCAGGGTGACGGCGAGGCCAGCGGTGCCGGCGGAGACGTCGAGGCCCGAGCCGAGCGAGGTGAGGAGGCCGACCGGCAGCATCTCGGTGGTGACGACCGAGAAGGTGGCGGCGGCGACGGCGAGTACGGCGGCGCGGGGGCGGGCGGGGCC
>NZ_JAAKZY010000128.1 GCF_011045015.1 Streptomyces scabichelini
CGTTCTTCGCCCGGCACATCGCGCCGTTGCAGGCGCGCGGGCTGTCCAACCCGGCGCTGGACAAGTTCCTGGCCACCGTCGGCGGCTGGGCGGACATCGGCGTGACGCTGCGCTGGCCGGCATCGTCCGCGCCCCTCGACGCGGTCGAACCGGCCCGCGCCGACGCCCGCCGGCTGCTGCCCGAACTCTTCCCGGCGTAGCCCCGGCCCGCTCGTCGGCTCAGCACGACCTGGCCCACGATTCCCGGAGCCCGCGGATGCCCCCGGCGGGCGAGCGTCATGCGCCGGCGCGCACAGGCGCTTGGACACGCGTGCCAGAAGGCATCCCTGCACGAAGGCATCCCTGCACGAAGACATCCTCAGTGCGGTGATCGAGCCAGACGGAGCACCAGCGGCGAGGCCGCGCACCGCGTGACACCGAGGAACCCACCGCGGACCCAGCTCGTACTTCGAACGCCCTCTCAAGCCCCCTTGCGGAGGGCGCGGGTCACAGCCATGCCTTCCACGCGTGTGGGTGAGCCGGAGCATTCGATGCCGAGCTCGGACGCGAGCTTCCCCATGTACAGGTCGACCGTGGATTCCACAAGTTCGGCGAGGGTCACAGCGGCCGCACGCCCGCGCCGCACTCCTGTGGCCAGGGTGATCAGTCCGACCGCGCCGGCCGGCCACCACCACACGCCCAGTACGAGATATCCGGCTCCCCACGCACTCAACCGGGCAGCGGAGGCCAGCGCGAGGCGGGCGGCGTTCAGTTCCGCCCGGACGGCATCCTCAACCATCAGCCACAGCCGGGGCCATCCGTAGGAAAGATCGAGCCGATAGGCATTCCATACACGCCAGTTCGTGGCGGAAATGCGGTCCCCAGTCCAGAACGGGTGTCGAGGCGGGGCAATCGCGACGCGGTTGCGGGTGGCGTTCAACCGAGCCGCATCCTCGACCAGGGCGGTGGTGTCTCCGCCTGCGAGGCGGGCACGCCCCGCCTCTACCAATGCCGCCCGGAAGGCAGCGTCAGCCTGTTGCCAACGCCGGAGTCTGTGGGCTGCCAGGCGCCGGGTGAGCGGCCCACGCGCGTCCATGAGCCAGAGTTGCTCCAGCCCCGTCCCCAGGGCCTCTGCAGCCAGGCCCACTCCCGCAGCGCCGGTCAGCACGGCCCCGGCGACCAGGCCAATTGCACCCGCGCTGTGTGCCGCGGGCGATGCCGCCACGTCGTCCAGCAGCAGCCGCAACCGCCCGACGTCGTTCCAGCGGCTGTGATCCAGGACGAAAGCAGTGGCGGCGACCACCAGAAACATCAGGCCCGGCAACGACAGAAGCGCACTCCACCGCTCGGCGAGCTTCCCGCTCAGCGTGTTGAGGAACGCACTCACGGATTCAGGTCGAGACGACGAAGTGGTTCGCCGAAAACCCGGCACTGCGGGTCGTCGTCCGGGACCTCAACACGGGCGCAGGAGTCACGGGGACAGACCAGGACCTCCAGCAGCGGGTACCCGTTACCGGTCCCGGGCAGTTGGCCGTAAGAGGGCTGTGGTGGGGTTGTACGGTAGGAGCCGAGCCCTGCGGTGAAGCCCGCCTGGAGCAGAAGGTCCTCCAACTCGCTGAACTCGTCCTCCAGTTCGTCCGGCCTCCGGCCGGCACGTACCTCTGCGGTGATGCGTGTGACAAGGTGCCGCATCCGCTCGTCTTCGACCGGGTACCCCCCCGGTGCGGCGAACCGCGCGCACAGCACAGCCAGCGGCTCATGACGTTCACCGTGGCTGCCACCCAGCTCTGCGTCACCCACCGACAGCCCTCGTTTCCTTCCCTGAACTGAGCTGTGCTAGAGGGTAGTTGATGGTCCGCTGACAAGACCACACGGGGACGGGATCAGCATTCAATGGGAGAACCGAGCCGAAACAACCGGTCGGCAGTCGCGGAATGGGGTGCGCAAGGTGCCACGCTCCTGCAGTGTTACCACCGCAGTGGCGAACGCCGAGATATCGACCTCGCCGTCGAGTTGTTCCGGCGATGTCTGCGGGAGACCCCGGCCGACGACGCCGGCTCTGCCACGCATGCCGGCAATCTTCTCGCGGCGCTGGCGATGCGGCTGGAGGTGTTCGGCGAGCGTCAGGATCTCACTGAGGTCATCGCCCTCGGTCGTCAGCGTGTGCGGCACTCGTCCCGCCTCCAGGACCTCCTGGTCCTGGGAACGGCGCTGGAACAGCGTCATACGTTGCAGCACGACCCCAGCGACCTCAACGAAGCCGTCGCAACGCTTCGGCGGGCTGCGGATCGTGCCAGTCGCAGCGACCCCAACTTCGTTGCCTGTCACAACGCGTTGGGGCTGGCGCTGATCCAGCGGCACGAGCGTGACAAGCGAATGGACGACTTGGCGGAGGCCGAGCGCGCCCTGCGCAAGGCCGTCGCCTGCCTCTCCCCCGACGCACCCTACGGATCAGGCGTGCTGGCCAATGCCGCGGCGGCACTGAAACAGCGGTATCTCACAACCGGCGACCGGGAAGCCCTGGCTGAAGCGCTCGCCCTCGCGCGTGAGGCGGTGGCCCGTAGCCCGCACCAGGAGCGCGCCGACCACCTCCACGCTCTCGCACAACACCTGCAACTGCTCACCGAGGACGTTCAGGACTGGGACGCTGTCGCGGAGGCCGTCGAGCTGTGCCGGGAGGCTCTGGCTCTGACACCGGCAGACCATCCCAAACATGCCGAGCGGCTGGCACGACTGGCCGTGATGCTGGGGAAGCTGGGCGAATCCCGCGATGATCCGGAGGCGTTCCGGGAATCGGTGGACCTGCTGAGGCAGTCCCTTCTGCGGACACCGGCTGATGATCCCTATCGCGTGCACCGACTGGGAGCCCTGGGTAACGCCCTGCAGCGGCTGTCCTCGTGGTCGGGAGACACGGCGCTGCTGGAGGAGGCGATCGGCTGCCTGCGCCAAGCCGCCGCCGAACTCCCGGACCACGAGGACGGACGCGGCTCGTACTCCTTCGACCTGGCCATTTGTCTGCATCACCGCTTCCTGCAGACGGGGGACCGGGCATCGCATGCGGAAGCGCTTGATCTGGCCAGGAACGCCATGCGTTCATCGCCTGCGGATTCGGTGGCTAAGGGCGTGCGCGCGGAGTTCCTCAGTGTCGTGCTGCAGAACCAGTTCGGGCTGACCGGCGACCGGGACGTGGTGCATGAGGCCGTGGCCGCGGGCCGCGAGGCAGTCGCCCTGGCCGCGCAGGGGTCCCTCACCCACACCAAACGCCTGAACACGCTCGCCACCACTTTGCTCGGCGGTTACCACTGCGACGGTGACGCGGCCGACCTGAACGAGGCCCTGAGGCTCCTGGAGCAGGCCCTGGACATGACTCCGTTCGACGACCCCAGCCATGCGCGCATGCTGAGAAGCCTGGGGGAGGCGTGGCGAGCGATGGCACGGCACACCGGGGACCCGAACGCCCTGCACCAGGCCGTGGTCGCACTCGGCCGCGCCGTACGGGCGGCCCAGAGCCAGCCGTACGCTCACGCGACGCACCAGGTCGGACACGGTGATGTCCTGCGCGACCTGTATGAAGCGGAGGGAGACCCGGGAGTACTGCGGGCGGCGGCGAACGCCTACCAACTGGCCGCGCGAAGCACTTCGTTCCCACCGCTCCAGCGTGCGCTGGCAGCATGCTCATGGGCCGCCTGCCTGGAGATGACCGACGGCCCGGGTGCCGCTCTCAGGGGACTCGAGCTCGCGATTGAACTGCTGCCGCAAGTGGCACCGCGTCGACTCTCGCGCAGTGATCAGGAGCGTGGGCTGGCCCGTCTGAACGGACTGGCGTCCGCAGCAGCGTGGTGCGCGATCAACACCGGCGACACCGAGCGCGCGGTTCAGCTGCTGGAACAAGGACGCGGCGTGCTCCTGGGCCAGATGCTGGAAGGGCGTGGTGAGCTGGCCGAGTTGCGAGCCGCCTACCCCGTGGCCGCGGACTACCTGATCGAGCTGCGGGAACGGATGGAATCCCTCGCCCCGCCCGAGGAGCTGTCGGCCACTCCCTCCCCCTGGCCGCGAACCGCCGAGATGTCCGACGAGCGCCACGCGCTCGCCACACGCTGGGACGAACAGATCGCGTACATCCGGACACTTCGCGGCTTCGAGGAGTTCCTCGCCGGGCCCACCCGGGACAGTCTCCTGGAGTGCGCCGAGGAAGGGCCGGTCTGCCTTCTGTACGACGGACCGGACCGCGGCGACGCGCTGATCCTGTGCGAAGGGCAGGTGATCCACGTACCTCTGCCGGCACTGACCCAGGCCGCGTTGGAGCACCGGGTGACCCGCTTTCACGACGCGCTGCGCGCCTCTCGTACGCCCGGTGAGGAGGAGGGAGCGGGTCAGGTGATCGATGAGACGCTGGGCTGGCTGTGGGACTGCGCCGCTGGACCCGTACTCGACCGCATCGGCCTGCTCGGCCCACCGGCGGGGGAGTGGCCCAGGATGTGGTGGTCACCGAGCGGTGCGCTGTCCTCCCTGCCACTGCACGCGGCCGGCCATCACGCCGAGCACTCGACTCCGCGGCCGCGTTCGGTACTTGACCGGGTGGTTTCCTCCTACACACCGACGGTGCGGGCACTGCGCTACGCCCGGTCGCGGGATCGGGCATCGCCGCGGCAGACCGATCTGCTCGCGGTCACGATGCGCCACACGCCCGGGGCAGGCACTCTGCGCCGGGCCGACCGTGAGGGGCAGACCCTGCGGAAGCTGCTGCCCGCCAAGGTGCTCTCAGGGCCCGAGGCCACCTACGAAGCCGTGCGCACCGCCCTGCCCCACCACTCGTACGTACACTTCGCCTGCCACGGTGTGAGCGTGCCGGGCGAACCCTCGACGAGCCGTCTGCTCCTGCACGACCACGAGAGGCAGCCGTTGACCTTGCTGGACGTATCGCGGCTGGATCTGTCGGAGGCGCGCATGGCGATGCTCTCCGCCTGTGAGACCTCGCAGGGTTCCGCCCATCTGGCCGACGAGGCGATCCACATCACCTCCGCTTTCCAGATCGCGGGCTACCCCCACGTCATCGGTACCTTGTGGCCTGTCCACGACTCAGTGGCAGCACGCGTCACGGAGGCCGTGTACCGTGATCTGCGCGGGGAGCGTGAGGCGTCCGTCCCAGGCCTGGACACGGCCAGGGCAGCAGGTGCCCTTCACCGCGCGGTGCTCGAGTGCCGCGAGCTCTATCGCAAGTCTCCCAGCCTGTGGGCGACGCATGTCCACGCAGGCGCCTGATCGTCGCGCAACCGAGCGGTCATCCCAGACACGCATCCGCGCGGCACCGCACACCTCGATCACAGAGACGGATGGCATATGAAAGGGCTGTGGCGCAAGCGGTTGGGGAACGGCTTACCACGGCGCCGCCGAAGCGCTGATCGAGCGGTGCCGAAGCCGGAGACCAAGGACGCCGAGCGGGCAGACCACATCGAGGACTCGGACTTGGAACACTGGAGCAAGGTCTTCCTGGTGGCGTACGAGATCCGCGGCCCCGATCACCCCGACACCCTCACCGCAGCAAGCAACCTCGCCGCTGTCCTGGCCGGTTTGCCCGGCAGCCGCAGCGACGCCATCCACATGTACAAACAAGTGCTGGGCACTCGGATGAACGTGCTGGGTGACACGCATCCCGACACTCTGGAGACCGGGGCAGATCTGGCTCATCTCCTGTACGAGGACGGACAGTTGCCTCACGCGGAAGAGCTGTGGCGTTTCGTCCTCGACAACTGGTCGCGGACACAGGGCTCAGGCCATCCGGACACCCTCGCCGCGGGCCATGAGCTGGCGAACGTCCTGGAGGACCTCCAGCGCACCGCGGAGGCCGAAGCGCTGCGCCGCAACGTGCTCGACCACCGAACCCGACAGCTGGGACCGGAACATCCTGACACCATGGAGTCCGCCCTCGGCCTGGGCAAAGTACTGGTCCTCTCCGGCCAGGCACGAGAAGCCGCGGAGATATACCGCGAGTTGTTGCCGAAGCTCCAGAAACGGTACAGCCCCGGCGACGAGCGGGTCGCTGTCGCCCAGGGCAACCTCGCGGCAGCTCTCCAGCGCATGGGCTCCCTCACAGAAGCCGAGGTGATCCTCCGGTCTCTCCTGGAGACACGACAAAAGGGTCTAGGCGAGGACCATCCCAGCACGCTGACCGTCCGGAACAACCTCGGCGCGGTGCTCCTCGACCTCGACCGCCTGGCGGACGCCGAAGCACTGCTGCGTTCTGTGGTCGTCGGCCGGGAACGGCTGCACGGCAAGGACCACATCATGACCTGCGGTGCACAGGAGAACCTGGCGGCCGTACTGGTCAGGAAAGGGCAGGTGAGGAGCGCGGCGAACCTGCTCGAACGCTGCCTCGTCGGATACCGACGTGCCTACGGTGAAGACCACCCGCAGACCAGGCAGACGCGTGAGCGGCTGGCAGCGCTGCGCCGTTCTCAGGCTTGAGAGGGCGTTTGAAGTAGGCAGATTGCTGCTTATGCCCTAGTGAATCCCTGACGGCGTCGCCAGAGCGGTACCCGAATGTGGCACGGACGTTAGGAACAGTTGGGCTGTCTCATGGCGTGTGGAGTCTCAGGACATTCGCCGGTTCTGCGGACTGAGGGCCGTGCTGATCACCGGGTGGTGTGTCTCAAAGTTGGAGGGGCGAGTTCATTCGTTCGTGGTCGCGTCGGAGGCGGCGGGTTGACGGAGATGTACCACTGAAGCAGCGCGGGGCCATCAGCCGGAGCCGGGGACCGCCGTCCCTGCCCATGCTGTCACCGTACGACCGGCAGGCAACGACGCCTGCCGTGTCTGGACCGTCCAACAAGCCGAAACGGCCCGCCAGATATACTGACGAGCCGTCACGAAGGTTCAGACTGATACCAGAGGTACAGGAACCTGCCCATAGATCGTTCGCGCTCTGACGGTTCTGCTTCCCGTCGCTCGATGTGATGGATCGGCGCCCACTGCCTTCCTCATACGCCGCGTGCGTCCGTACATTCGGGACTGGCCAGTGGCACTGTGGAAGGTCCTCGCTGATCACCTGGTGTCGGCTCGAGCCGACAGCCCGGCACGCCGCATTTCGTCGGTGAGCCCTTCCACGCCCGGGCCCAGGAGCGCGGCGCACCCCCGGGCTGAAGAAGCGCAACGCTTCTCAGGGCGACGTACTGTCCAGCACGGCCCTGGCGTTGGCCATCCCCTTGTGCAGTGCCTTCTTGATTGCCTGGAGCGGGTGCGTGTGGGCGCGGATCGCCTCCTTCTCGTACGCCGCCTGCACCGCCTGCTGCACACCGAGGTAGTTGACGTCGAGTTGGCAGCGCACGCTGGCAACTGCGACCCTGCGTTCCAGTGTTCCCACCGTCTTGGTGGCCCACCGCCGGTCGGTGGTGGCCTGCCCCGGGGTGTCGAAGGCAAGATGGTGGCGGTCCTTCATGCAGGCGCTCCAGCGCCGGGCTGCCTGGACGACTTGATCATCGCGCAGTGCCCGTTCGTACGCCTGGTATTGCAGGGACAATGCGAAGTTGTTCGTCGCACCGAAGTCGCCGAGCCGCTGTCCCTTGGGGCCCACAGGCCAGGTGATCCCGGCGGCCAGCCGGGCGTCCGCGGTGGCGCGGCAGCCGCCGGCCGGTACTGGCTTGCCGCGGTAGCTGGCGACCCGGCCGGTGAGCACCGCCACCGTCGCGGAACTGGGCTGCGACCGCGGTGGGGCTGTGCTCTTCGTCCGGCTGCCAGGGAGCTGTGGGTAGCGGGTGTAGTGGAAGCCGTGCTTCTGCGCCAGGCGCTCGTCGAGCAGCTGCCCCCGGCGCCAGCGGGCCTGCTGGAAGCCCGAGAGGGGGACTTCCCCGGTCGCGGCCAGACCGTAGCCGCGCAGGCAGTCGTTCGCGAGCCGCATCCGGGCGCGGCCCAGCGCGGCCTCCTGCTTCGCGTCCGGTAGATAGGCGTCGAGCGGCAGATGAGCAATCGTCCCGGCAACCGGGGTGGGGGTGCCGGCCACCGGCGGCATCGCGGGAGCTGGCGCGCCCCCCGTGGTGCATCCCGTAACGCAGCCGAGGACAGCCAGGGAAAGCAGTGCGCGTGGGCGCCACTGGAGCGCCCACACCCACCGCATACCACCGAGCATGATCACGAGACTCCGATAGTCCAGTCGGCGGTCTCGGTGCAGTACCGTAGGTTGGCACCGGTGCTGTCGCCCAGGCAGGTCGCCACCCAGACGTACCGGTTCTCGCCGATGTTGTGGTTGTCGCCGTCGCAATCCCCGGTGGTCTCCTCCCGGACGCTCTCTATGAACGAGCCCATAAGGTAGTAGAGATGCCCCCAGACGTAGTAGCCGTCGGTGTGCAGGTCGCACGCCTGAATGGTGTCTCCGTCGGCGATGAAGCGGGCCTTACCACCAGCTGGGCTGGGATCTGTCGTGTAGGCATACCGGCTGTCCTCTCCGGCGACCGCGGTCGGCGCCATGGCGAGAGTGCCGCCCAGCACCAGGGCGGCGGACGCGCCGACAAGCGCGACACCCCGATTGAGCAAGCGCATGGTCATCTCCTTGTCAGATCGGATTGCTCGGGATCGCTGCACGCCACACACCGTGGGGCGGCATCCTTCTCGGTCTGGTTTCCTCGACTGCAAGTCCAGGCTGGGCCCAAACGACGGGCCCTAGTAGGGGGACGCCGGCCCGCGGGCCAGGGCGGCCGCTGGGGGCGTCCTGGATCGAGTTCACGGGGTTTGGGGTTGTTGCACAGCCGTGTCCCGGGCGTGAAACAAAGCAGGTCGCAGGCTTGGGTTGGCGAGATGGTGTCTTTCACGGTGGTGGGGTGCGTGTTGGGATGAGACGCCGCTGCTGGTCACGGGCGCGGCACGGGGGGGAAGCGCTATGGGGCGTCCGGAGGCGGACCTCGATCCGGGGCTGGGTCCGGTTCAGCGGTTTGCGTTCGAGTTGCGCAAGCTGCGTCAGGAAGCGGGCGGCATCACCTACCGGCAGATGGCCCGGCAGGTGGAGGTCTCGGTCACCACCCTGTCGAGAGCGGCCGCAGGGGAACAACTGCCCTCCCTGCCGGTGGCCTTGGCCTATGTGCGGGCGTGCGGCGGCGAGGAGAAGGCGTGGGAGCGGCGCTGGCGCGAGGCGGTCACGGAGCAGGCCCGGGCGGCCGACCTGGTGGCGGACGAGACCGCTCCTTCCCCCTACCGTGGCCTGGCCCGGTTCGAGGTGGGCGATGCGGAGCTGTTCTTCGGCCGGGACGAGGTGACCGATGCGCTGGTCCGCGCGGTGGCGGAGCACCGGGTGGTTGCGGTCTTCGGGCCGTCCGGCAGTGGCAAGTCATCCCTGCTGCGGGCGGGGCTGATTCCCCGCCTGCGCAGCCTGGAGGGACCGCACCGGCCGGCGGCGGTGCGGATCCTCACCCCGGGCGAGCATCCGCTGCGCACCCACGGCACGGTGTGCGTACCGGCCCCGGGCGAGGGGGATACCTGGCTGGTGGTGGACCAGTTCGAGGAGGTCTTCACCCTCTGCCGCGACCCGGCAGAGCGGGCCGGCTTCCTTGCCCGCCTGCTCGCCGCCGCCGAGCCCGCAAGCCGGCTGCGCGTCGTCCTCGGCGTACGCGCCGACTTCTACGCCCACTGCCTGGCCCTTCCTGAACTGGCCGCAGCCATACGGGAGTCCACCGTGCCGGTGGGGCCCATGGGTGCCGACGCGCTGCGCGCGGTGATCGTCAAACCGGCCCAGGCACACGGGCTGATCGTGGAACGCGCCCTGACCGCCCGGCTGACCGAGCAGGCAGCAGGGGAGCCGGGCAGCCTGCCGCTGCTCTCGCACGCCCTGCTGGAGACCTGGCGCCGCCGCAGAGGCCGCACGCTGACCCTGGAGGCGTACGAGGCAACCGGCGGGATCCACGCGGCCATCGCCCAGACAGCCGAGGACCTGTACGCGCGGCTGTCCCCGGACCAGTGCCTGCTCGTTCGGCGAATCCTGCTGCGCCTGATCACCCCGGGGGACGGGACGCCGGACACGCGGCGTCCCGTCGAACGCGCGGAACTGGATCTCAGTAACTCGGGCGGCGTTGCCCGTGTCCTGGCCGATCTTGCCGCTGCCCGCCTGGTCACTCTGGACGACGACAGGGTCGACCTTGCCCACGAGTCGCTGATCTCCTCGTGGCCGCGCTTACGGCAGTGGATCGAGGAGGATCGCGAGTGGCTGCGTGCCCACCGGCGGTTGACGGAGGCGGCCCAGGCGTGGGACGACCTGGGGCGTGACCCCGGGGCCTTGTACCGAGGAGCCCGTCTCGACACGGCTGACGAACTGTTCGCCGCGCCTGAGCGTGCGGCCGCCCTCACTTCGCTGGAACGTTCCTTCCTGGCCGCGAGCCGCGAGGCCCGCACCAGTGCGCGGCGCCGCCGGCGCGGACTGATCGGCGCCCTCAGCCTCCTGGTCGTCCTGTCCCTGCTCGCCGGCGTCGTCGCCTGGCAGCAGGGGCGCACGAGCGACCGGCGGCACGCGGAGGCGGAGGCGCGGCGGATCGCGGCGGTGGCGGAGAGCATGCGGCTGTCCGATCCGGTGACGTCGATGCAGCTGGGCGTGGCGGCGTGGCGGCTGGCTGAGACTGCGGAGACTCGGGGGGCGTTGGTAGGGGCGGTTACGCAGCGGGAGGAGGACACGTTCGCGATACCTGGCGCGGATGTCGGGGACCTGGAGTCGGACACGGGCCGAGAACGTCATCTCGTCGACAGCGGCCGGACCTTGATGTCCATCGCTCCAGGGGAGATCACGACGTGGGACGTGCGCACGCATCGCCGTGGTCACTCGTATCCGGGGTACGGCGAGGAGGCCACGTTCGAAGCGGTCGCGCCGGACGGCCGTCAGCTCGCGCTGTCGGTGGACGACGAGATCCGGATATGGGACGTCAGGGCCGGGCGGGCCACCGCCAAGCTGCCGACGGGCCTGCCGAGCGGCGTGGCGTTCGGGCCCGGCGGGGACACCCTCCTGGTGGACACAGGGCCCCCGAACCCGGAGTCGAACGGCTCGGATTCGATCCAGGCTTGGGATCTGCGCACCCGGCGGATGGTGGTGAGCGTCCCCGTGGGGGACGAGGAAGCGGTAAAGAGAACGGTCAGCGCGGACGGCCGGTGGCTTGCCGTGTGCTCGGACAAGCGCCCGCTGGAGATCTGGGACACCACCGGGCGGGGGACGGCGGCTGAGCCCTGGCCGGCCCGGCTGAAACGGTACTCATGCGCCGATGACTTCGAACTTGTCTTCTCCCCGGACAACCGCACGCTGGCGCTTCTGACCGAGACCGGGATCCGCAGGGTGGACTTCCGTTCAGGGCGTGAGCTCACTGGGATCCAGAAGGAGAACCTGAGCACACTCCGGTTCAGCGAGGACGGCCAGTTCCTTGCCGCGAGCGGGGACCAAGGGCTCGTACTGTGGCGCCTGTCGGAGCCGTACGACCCCGTCCCGGTCCTTCGGTACTCGTTACCGAACGGGATCCAGGATTTCGCGCTCGATCCCGACGCGCACGCCGTGCGCTATCTCAACGGGGCCGAGACGGTCGTACGGTCGCTGAGCCTCGACGAGACGGCGGAGCGGTGGGAGCGGCACCCGGTCGACCACGCCCGACTCGCCCAGGACGGCACGACGCTGGCCGTCATCCGGCAAAGGGGTGCCGGGAGAGGCGTACGGCTGCTGGACACGCGCGACGGCGCTGTTCTCCTCGAACCGGAGGGGCAGCCGTGCGATGCCAAGGCGCTGGACGAGTACGAGGACAGGAGTGAGCTGTCGTCGACGTCGAACTGTGTCGGTCTCATGGCGTTCAGCGGCGACGGCGGGTACTTCGCCTACGGCAGGAGCTGGTCCAACGCCGTCGACGACATGACGAAGCGGCGCCGGATCACCGTCTGGGACATCAAAGCCCGGCGAGAACACGCGGTCATCGAGCCACCGGGTGGCCGTGGCCTGTGGGGGGTGCAGAGCGTGGCCCTCACTCATGACGGCACTTCTCTGCTGACGTTCAGGTCATGGGACGACATGGCGTTCGACCTGTGGGACGTGCGCCGCCGCGAGCGCGTACGGACGGTGGACCGGTTCGCCGCCACGGCCGATGGCTGGTTGACGTCGGAGGTGAGCAGTTTCAGCCCAGATGTGCAGAGGCTGGCGGTGCGCCGGAACGGAGACACCGTGGTGACCCCGGACGGAGTGATCGCCGATTTGTCCACCGGGCTGATCAGCGGCCGCAGTCTCGGCGACGACCAGACCAACGTGCTGGCCTTCAGCCCCGACGGGGCCTATCTCGCGGCAGCCGACTACCTGGGTAGCGTGACTCTCTGGGACGGAGCCGTGCGCACGCGGCTCGGCTTGTTCCCCGGCACGGACGAATTCGAGTACTCCGACTCCTTCGGCTTCGACGGCCACACCGGCAACGTGAACGCCCTCGCCTTCTCCGACGACGGCAGCACACTCGCAGTCGGCGACCTCTTCGGCAGGGTCCAGCTCTGGGACGTGCCGTCCAGTCGTCCCCTCGGCTCCCCCCTCTCGACCTCGGGCGGCCCGGTCCTGTCCCTCGCCTTCAGCGCCGAGGGCGGCACGCTGTACGTCGCGGGCCGGCATGTCCCGCTCCAGAAGTACGACCTCACCCCGTCCCACCTCGCCAACCGGGCCTGCGAGCGTGCCGGCGGTGGTCTGTCGGCGGCGGACTGGAAGACGTACCTGCCGGATCTGCCGTACCGGGAGACGTGCTAGGTGTAGTGACCCGCTACCTGGGATCGGGCACCTGGGCTCGCGCCACCCCGGCCCATGTGTCGTTACGCACCGCAACTGTCCTGTTGCCGAGAAGACCTCATTGGCCTCGTACTCGACGGGCGGAACATGGCCTATCTCAGCGTGGAATCTGAGGTGGTTGTACCAGTCGACCCACTCGGCGGTGGCCAACTCGACCTGGGAGAGCGACTTCCAGGGCCACCTCTCAGTCGGCGGAGGGGAGAGCGGTGAGTCTCCGGTCGGCGACGCGTTTCTTCAGGGCCTGGTTCTCGCTGTAGAGGTTCACGGTCACCGTGGCGAGAGCGTCGAGCTTGCCGTTCAGTTCGGTGATCTCGGCCTTCGACGCTCGCAGTTGTCTGCGGAGCTCCGCGATCGTCTCGTCGCGGGCGACCTCGCCGGGGGTGCGGAGGACGGGTCGGGCGACCTGGGCGTCCCATTCGGCGAGGATGTCGTCGGCGCGGTGGACGGTCGCGTGGCTGACCTGGGCTTCTCGGGCGAGGTTCTCTTTGGTGAGGGCGCCGTCGGTGTGCAGAGGTTCGCCGGCCAGTAGCCGGGCCATGGCCTGGCGGAGTTTGGTGGTGGTTTTGGCGGACACCGGCATCAGGCGGTGACTCCTTCGTGCTGAAGTGCTCGGGTGATGCGCTGGACGTCGGTGAGGCGGATCAGGACGGTCTCCCGACCGGGTGGCGACAGGTTGGGGTCCTTGGCCCTGGCCTTCAGGTCGTCTTCCTCGGCGATCCAGATCGGAGCGTGAGCTCGCGTGATCACGGAGTTGCGGCAGCGGTCGGGCTGGCAGGCGCCGATCAGGGGTGCCCGACCACGTTGATCAGCGGGCAGCTCGTTCTGGCACTCGGCTTGCGGGGCGTCGAACATGCAGTGGTTGATGGTCCCCAGGTGCAGGTTGGGGAACTGGTCGGCGAGCAAGGCGGCTTCGGCCCGTTCGTCGGCGATCTGGGCCCGCAGGACGAGGTTGTCATCCATGGCCGAGATGACTTGGTCCAGGCCCGCGTGGAGGCGTTCGGCGCCGGGCCCGACGGCGACCTTCTCGCCGGTTCGTCGGGCCTTGAGCAGGTCGACGAGCCGCAGGGCGGCTGCGTGCTCGAGTTGCTGGTCGAACTCCTTGGCCCACCTGGTGTCCATCTGTGCGTATGCCTGGGTGGTGCAGTTGGCCATGGCCCGGCGGGCGGCGTGCTTGAGCTGGAGCCCCAGGGCGACCTCGGAGTCCGGTTCTCGGCCGGTGATCACCGACATCGTGCGGCGGAACATGTGCGAACGGACGTGCGCGTCCGGGATGGGCTCCAGGCCGTAGGCGTCCGCGTTGGTGTTGACGCGTTCGACGAAGTAGTCGATGTCGTCGGAGGCGGTGATCCCTCGGCCGCCGCGGTTCTTCTTGCCGCGGGGCGGCTTGAGACTCGCGAACAGGTGGGTGGGATGCCAGGACAGCTGTTCCGCGACGGCGATGGCCTCGGCGACCGGCTCGATGATCCACCAGCAGGACTCGGGCCGTTTCGGGTCATGCTTGATCTTCTGGGACTTGATGGCCGGCGACCCGTAGTAGGTGGTCACGGCTTCGCGTTGGATCTCCTGGACTTCCGAGTCGCGCATGAGACTCATCGCCGTGACGAAGACGTAGCAGGCCGCCCTCAACATGCGCAGTTCAACGTCGAGTTGGGTCTGTGTGATGTGCGTGCGCCAGGGCCGGGTGCTGCCGTCCTCGCGGAGAGTCTGGGCGGCATCGGTACAGGCGATCGGCAGGGACCAGTACCGGTTCCCGGCCATGACCATCGTTCGTCCCTGCCCGGCCGCCTCTTCGACGAGGCGCCGGCGGGCCCGGCCCGAAGCGGCCTTCGACGTGAACCGGTCGCCGTTCGAGACGCCCCAGATGATGCGGGCGAGGGTGCTCCAGATCACCGATCCCGCCTTGCCGACGCCGTCGTCGACCGCCCGGACCGGGATGTGGTTGTCCGGGTCGGCCAGCCAGGAAGCGATCTGGGCGTCGACTTCTTCGGTGGTCCTGGTGATCTTGCGGCAGGGTTCGGCCCCTTTGCCGAGGTCTGCGGCCAGGCGCTCGAAGTGGTCCTTCCAGCGCAGGATGTCGGGGGCGAAGGTGTGGACGTAGGTCCAGGCGGCCCGGATCAGGGGCCACCACGTCTGCGGCGGGATCGCCGGCGTGGCCAGCGTGCCGTCGTCCGCGGCGGCGTTGAGCACGGCTTGGCGTCCGATCTCGGCGGCGGAGCGGCCGTCCCAGGGGTCGTCGAACGGTGTGACGCCCGTGATGACCCCGGCGAGTTCCCGCAGGGTGCGGACGGCGCCGAGGTGGTTGGCCACCGTCGTGTCGCTGACCGTCGTGGCCAGTTCGTCCATGAAGGATTGCCAGTCGGCCGCGGCCCAGCGTCCTGGGTCGGCAGGAAGGCCCTGCTTCCGCCCCCATCTCAAGATCACGCGGAGTTTCTGGGAGCACATCTTGACCGTGGGGAAGGCGACCGGCTCGGCAGAACGGTAGATGGCTGCCTGCCGCAGGATGCGGTGGGTGGGGTTGAACTGGGCGAACGCGGTCTCCTTCAACTGCAGGGTGATCAGGGGGTCTTCCGGGGCGAAGTGAATCCTGTAGCGGGTGGGGGCCTGGTTGGCGGGTCGGCCGGTGCAGTCGCCGGACCAGTGCTCGACGTCGCCGAACAGCGGGACTCGGATGCCTTCGACGAGCCGGTAGCCAGGTCCGAAGACCGGTTCGTCGTCGCGGAAGCGAGCCGACGCGACGGGCTGGAATGCGGGCTGAGGTGTCACCGGTCGAACTCCGTTCGCTGGCCGAGCGGAAGATCGAGACGCAGGTCCAGGTCGATCACCTGCTGCCGGGCGGCGGGCAGCAGGTCGGCGCACTCGCTGAAGACCTCCTTCAGGGCGGCCGCCTGCCGTCCCCAGACGGCCTGCCACTGCGGCGGGGGAAGAGCGGCCCGCATCCGTTCGATGTGGTCGGACACCATCAGCAGCCGCGGCAGCTGCGAGGTGAAGATCACCGCATTGCGGCAGAGCATGCACATCGCCGGCGCAACATGGCAGACCTTGCCGTCACCCCGGTGCGGGGAGTCATAGGGGTCGCGGCAGTGAGTGAGCCCCATGTCCAGCTCGCCCGCGCGGATCGCCTTCGCCTGCGAGGAGTCCAGGCCCAAGGACCCGGCGACCTCGGGCTTCTCCAGCCGGGGTTCGGCGGCGGCATCGACGAACACCGGCTTCTGGGTGGCCCGTTGGAAGACCCACTGCTGAGACCGGTTGATGGCGCGGCCCGCCAGGACGTGCGCGGTGGTGCTGGGCGTAGTGCCCGCGATAGACCTCGACGTGGTGGTCGTCGCCGGCCAGGTCACTCACCGACCCTCCCAGGACGACCGCGCGGACCACCTTGGTCGTCTTGCGCAGGCGCCGGACGTCGTGCGGCTGAGAGATGACCAGCGGGTTCCCGCCGCTGTCGCGCTGGGCGGCGATCCAGTGGGTGAACCGGCGTTGATCGTGCGTGAACTCGGCGCATGCGGCCCCGAGTCCGCCGGTGCCCTTCCGGTAGTCCACTGCCAGGAACAGCCACGGCTCGCTGGTGAAGGCGTCCCGCGCGAGGGCGGTGACCGCCAGAAGGCGCCGCAGCAGGCCCGGGACGTCCCAGGTGCCTGTCCCGGCGAAGTACGGATCCTCCGTGTCCCGCGGGGCGGGCTGTTCCGGGTGCAGGTCGGCCCGGATGCGGGTGGCCCGGTTCTTCTGCTGGACCAGTCGCACCCCGCCGTCGGTGAACTCGATGTGGGGGACCTGCAGGTCGTGGAGCTCTTCCGGCGTCGTGTCGGACATGCCCAGCAGGAGCAGGACCCGGAAGGCGTGCAGATCCATCTCGTCGGCGGACAGCATGCGGCCCAGGGACCGGATCAGGGCCCGCTTTCCGGGCCGCCGGGTCTTGCCGTCGTCCGTCCAGGCGGGCAGGACCTCACGGATCTCTGCCGGCCACCACTTGGGCTCGGAGGGCAGTTCCTTCTTCAGGACTTTCGAGGTGGCCATTCCGGCACGGGCGGCCCAGAGCAGGTTGGGCAGGCTCCGCCAGCCGCCGTCGCGTGGGTCCTCCCCGGCGGCCAGCAGGTCGCGGCCGCGGGCGAGCCGGGCCTCCGTCGCCCGTACTTGTTCCCGGGCCGCGTCCCGCAGCGTGATCCGTTCGGCGTTGGTGAACTCATCCAGCGGCTTCTCGCGCGGGGCGCGAAAGGCTGTGGGTGCCTGGGTGCGGATCTTCAGGTTCTCGCAGACCGTGGCGCCTGCGGAGGCGCGTTGGCCGATCATCGCCAGCAGGGCTTTGACCAGCGTATGGGCGGTCTTGGAGTGCGGAAAATCCTGGCGCAGGGCCTCCTCCCATGCGTAGATCGCCTCGACGAGGTCGATCGCGTCGCTCTCCAGCCGGGCGTCGGCCGGATCCAGGCCGAGCGTCGGCGCATACTCGTCCGTGAAGGTGGCGAACTTCCGCACGGCTCCGCCGTAGGTGGGTCCGCCGTCGGCGATCCCCAGTGCGC
Source organism: Streptomyces scabichelini (assembly GCF_011045015.1). GTDB lineage: Bacteria > Actinomycetota > Actinomycetes > Streptomycetales > Streptomycetaceae > Streptomyces > Streptomyces scabichelini. The sequence continues at coordinate 17,254 of NZ_JAAKZY010000128.1, forward strand.
GGGTGATCTTCACCCACTCGTCCGCGAGCTGTGCCGCCAGCACCGTGCACCGGTAGTCGGCCGGGTTGATGCTGTGGCGTCTCACCCGGCCCCGGTGTTCCGAGGTGACGACCCGGATCCCCGCGTGGTCCAGAGTGGGCCTCGGCGGCGGAACGCTGGCGCGGACCCGGACCTTGCGCTCTCCTCGGCGGGCCATCAGACAGCCCCCGCCCCGACCAGCGTGGCCGCGTAGTCGGCGTAGGTCTTTTCCTGGTCGTTCCACTCCGCAATCGCCTGGCTGACCAACAGATTCGTGTTCCGGATGTAGGTGAGATACCGAAGTGTGGAGCTTGGCCGCCGATGGCCCAACAGCCGTTGCAGGATGAGCAATGGGTTCCGCGAGAGGTGATCGGTGAGGTAGGCGCCGTGCCCGCCGGCGGCCAGCCGTTCGGCCTCTTCCTGCAGGACCAGCTGCGTGAGCATCTGCAGCATGTAGATCGCGAACGTGTGGCGAGTGTCGTGGATTCGGAACCGGGATGGCATCACCAGGTCGACCTCGTGCTCGTCGCAGATCTTCAGGCTTCGCAGGTGGGCCTCGGCAAAGATCTGTTCCCAGCGCTGCTTGGACAGCAACCGCCCGCCGCGGCCGACGAACAGGGCCATCGGCTCCAGGCCGAGGTCGCCCTCGATGACGGCAATCCGGCGGATCTCGGCGGGCATCGCCTCGACGCGGAAGGTCCGGCGCCGCCCGTGCAGGGTCCCGCGCAGCTTCATCTGCCGCAGGTCGATGTCGTCGACGAGGAACAGTTCGTGGCGCCGCCGGTAGAGGGTCTTCGCCGAGACCCTGACCATCGCGGCCCGCTCGGTGCGGCGATAAAGATCGATCTCCTGCAGCGTCGCGTGCTGGACGGCCACCATCCGCGGCAGCCCAAACTTGGCGATGGCCTGCAGCATCACCTCGGCCGGGGAGGCGTCCCGGCGCGGCGGGCCGACCTCGATGTCGAGCAGGCAGCTGAACTCCCGCAGCCGCATCCCCGTCGTGATCGCCAGCTCGCCGGCCGCGCTGTTGCGCAGCGGGGAGTGGACCCGGAAGGCGGGATCGAGCAGGCCGTCGGGGAGATAGCCGCGCAGGCCCACCTGCTTGAGGAACCGCCACTGCCGGAAGGTCAGGTGGCGTACGTCCAGCTCGGTCGTGGCGCCCCAGGCCAGCACGTCCCGCCCGTTGCTGCGGCGGAAGGAGGACCGCTGGTCGAGCAGCTTCGTCTCGACGGCCCAGTCGAAGAAGTTGTTGATCGTCGACCGGCGCCTTCGCCACGTGGCCGGCTTGTCCGGCGCCTCGCGGTGCTCGGTGCAGTCCTCGCGGTAGGCCACCAGATCTTCCTCAGTGGCCGACAACAGGTCGGTCGGCAGCGGGAGCTGCTCCAGGAAGTCGACCAGGTCCAAGGCGTCGTACGTGTAGTCCTCCAGCGACTTCGCCTTGAGTGACTTCGACATCTACAGGAAGAACGAGCACAACGGCTCCACCGGACGCATGTCGAGACCGAGGAAGAACGGCGTGCCCTCCTTCACCGCCCCGGGCCGCAGGGCCGCGATGGCCTGCTCGACGGCGAAGTCGAACTGCCCGCCACTGATGTCGACTTGTCCGGCAACGCCCGGTGCCTCGGTACAACGCCGCCCCCCCCGCAGGACGGAGTTGCTCCCCGCGGTACCCGGCCCGGCTGCGCCCTGCCTGCGCACACACAGGAAGCGGCAGGTCAGGTGTTGGTTTCCGGCTGGGGGGCGGTGGCGCGGTCGGCGTCGAGTCCGGCGACCAGGCCGCGCAGGACGGGGCCGTACTCCGGGTGGGCGAGGGCGAACGCCATCTGGGCGACCAGATAGTCGGCCGGGTTGCCTGTGTCGTACCAGTGGCCCTTGATGACCTGCCCGTACACCGCGCGGGTGGAGGCGTAGGCGTTGATGGCGTCGGTCAGGTAGATCTCGCCGGTCTTGTGCTCGTACCAGCGACGGGTCTGTTCCCGCAGTTCGTCGATGATGCCGGGGGTGACGACGTAGCCGCCGATGGCCGCGTACGACGACGGGGCGGCAGCGGGTTCGGGCTTTTCGACCAGGCCGGTGATGCGCAGTTGGCCGTCTCCGAGGTCCTCCTTGACGATGGGCACGCCATAGCGCTGGGAGTCGGTGGGGTCCATCGGCAGGAGGGCGAGCACAGGGCAGCCAGTCTGCTCGTACCCGTGGATCAGTTGCTGGGCCCGGGGGACCTCGGCCACGAACACGTCGTCGGGCCACAGCACCAGCACCGGCTCGTCGCCGAAGGCGCGGGCGGCGTTCAGCACCGGGGTGCCGTTGCCGTACGGACCGTACTGGTCGAGGTAGGTGATGTGGCCCTGGCGGGCCAGCTCTGCGACCTCCTCCACCGCGTCCGCGTAGGCCGTCTTGCCGTCTTCGCGGAGTTGTTCGACGAGGGCGGGGTTGGGGCGGAAGTGGTCCTGGATGAGGCTCTTGCCGCCGGAGACCACGATGGTGATGTCGGTGATGCCGGAGTCCACCAGCTCGCGCACGGTGTGCTCGATGACCGGCTTGTCGCCGACCGGGAGCATCTCCTTCGGTGTCGCCTTCGTCAGGGGCAGCAGACGGGAACCGAGTCCGGCGGCGGGGATCACGGCCCTGCGGATCGTCGGGGACATCACGTCTCTCTCGGTCGAGCGGCACACCGTACCGGCCGGCACGGCACACCCAGACGCTACCAACGCCCGCGGTCGGCGCCTGCCGATCGCCTGTTCAACCGACCGCTTGGGTCACTACCCGGCACCAGAAGGAACAAAGGAACAGGGGGCCAGGATGGGCCACCATCCGAACCGGGCCGCTTCGGTCGGGTCGAAGGCTACGACGGCGACCGCCTGTCGAGAGCTACGACGCCGACCGCCTGCCGAGCACTACGACGGCGACCGCCCCCCCGTGCCGGTGCTCCCCACGCCGCCATCAACCTGAGCAAGATCCCGGTCCCCCAGCGAGGGATCCGCGATAGCTGGCAGAGCAGAGTTCGGCGGACGCCCGTCAGGACAAGTCCAGCGCCACCTTCCCCACCGCCTCCCCGGTCCGCAGCCTCTCCACGGCCTCCGCCAGCCCTTCGAGCCCGTACCGTTCGATCGGCAACGTCAGCTCCCCTGAGGCCAGTTCGCCCAGCATCCGCTCGGCGTCCGCGGCGACCTCCCTGCCCCGTGACATCAGATTGACGGGCAGCAGGGCCACGTCGGCGAGCAGGAAGTCCGCGAGGTCCACGGTGAAGTCGCGCCCGGCGGTGTAGCCGACCAGTGCGACACGCCCGCGCGGGCGGACCAGCCCGAGGGCGTCCCGCAGCACCGGCCCGCCGACGGTGTCGATCAGCGCGTCCACCGGCCCGCCCACCGACTCCGGCGACAACTCGGCCGCCAGGACCGGCTTCCCGGGCGCCGGCACATGGCCGAGCTTGGCCGGGCGGCCCACCACCCCGATCACCTCGGCTCCGGCGCGCGCGGCGACCTGTACGGTCAGCGCGCCGACCGCGCCCGCCGCGCCGGTCACCATGACGCGCTCTCCGGGCCGTATCGCCGCGACCGAGTGCACCGCAGCCCAGGCCGTGCCGGCCGGCGAGAAGAAGCTGCACGCGAGCGCGGGGTCCGTGCCCTCGGGCACGGGGAGCGCGGCGGCGTCCGGCACGACCGCGTGCTCGGCCCAGCAGCCGTCGCGCCGCAGCCCAAGACCCTTGCCGTTGATCCTGACAAGGCTGCCCTCGGCGTGCGTGTCCGAGGCCAGGACCACCCCGCACGCCGTGGTGCCCGGCACGGCCGGCAGATCCGGGAGAATGCCGAACTTGCCGTCCACGACGTTCAGATCGAGGTGGGCCACCTGTGCCGCCCGTACGCGTACGAGGGTCTGGCCGGGCTCGCGAACGGGCACCGGCCGCTCCACCAGCCGGGGCAGGGTGCCGAACTCTTCCAGGACAAGGGCACGCGAGGTCTCGCCACTCACAGCTTCACTCCGTATCGACGCAGGACCCGGGAGGCCACGATCCGCAGCACGCGGTCGAAGACGAAACCCAGGATGCCCAAGGTGATGATCCCGACGAAGACCCAGTCGATGCGGCCGTAGTTGCGGGACGTCCAGATCAGCGAGCCGAGCCCGACCTGGGCGGCGACGATCTCGGCGGAGACGATGGTCAGGAAGCTGTTTCCCATGGCGAGGCGGGCCCCGGTGACGATGTACGGCACCGTCGACGGCAGCACTATCCCCTGGAGGATCTGCCGGCGGCTCGCGCCCAGACTCGCCGCCGCGCGCAGCTTCGACTCGCTCACGGCCATGACGCCGGCGCTCGTGTTCAGCGTGACGATGAAGACCGCCGTGTAGAAGATCAGCACGACCTTCGACGACTCGCCGATGCCCAGCCACACCACCGCCAGCGTCACGAACGCGACCGGCGGAATGAAGCGGAAGAACTCGATGTAGGGATCGAGGAGTTGGCGAACGATCTTGATCTGCCCGATGAGCAGGCCGACCGGTACGCCCACGAGCAGACCGAGTCCCCAGCCGATCAGGATGCGGCGGCTGGAGGCGATGATCGAGTTGGTGAGCGTTCCGTCGCCCGCGAGTTCACCCGCCGCGTCCAGGGTCGCGCTGGGGGAGGCGACCAGGGAGGCGCCGTACTGCATCGCCAGCAGCTGCCAGATCCCGATGCCGACGAGGACGGACACCACGGACAGGCCGATCCCGCGCAGTCCTCGCGCGGCGTCCCGCAACGCACGCCGCTCGACACGGGGTTCGGCGGCGGGTTTCGCCGTGACGACCGTCATGCGTCCACCTCCGCGTCGAGGCCCTGGTCGCGCAGGGCCTTGCGTACCTCTTCGCCGATGTCGTCCCGCAGGGCGCGGCGCAGTTCGAGTGCCGCGGGGTCGGTCTCGTCGCGCGGCCGGGGCAGGTCTACGGGGTAGACGGACTTGACCGAGGCCGCAGGGCCCGCCGTCATGACGGCGACGCGGTCGGCCAGCAGGATCGCCTCGTCGATGTCGTGCGTGACGAAGACGACGGTGCAGCCCGAGGCCCGCCAGATACGGTTCATCTCCTCCTGCATCACCTGCCGGGTCTGTGCGTCGAGCGCGCCGAACGGCTCGTCCATCAGCACGACCCGCGGCTCGTTCGCCAGCACGCGGGCGATCTGCACCCGCTGGCGCATCCCGCCGGAGAGCTGGTCGGGGAAGCGGTCGGCGCAGTGCCGCAGCCCGACCAGGGCGAGGTACTCGTCGGCCAACTCGGCCTGCTCCGCACGGGACTTGCCGCGCATGCGGGGGCCGAATGCCACGTTCTGGCGCACGGTCAGCCAGTCGAAGAGCGCCTCACTGCTCTGGAAGACCATGCCCAGGTCGGGATCGGGACCGCCGATCGGGGCGCCGTCGACGGTGAGGGCGCCCTGGTGCGGCCGTACGAAGCCGGCCAGCGCGGACAGCAGAGTGGACTTGCCGCAGCCGCTCGGACCGAGCAGACACAGGAACTCACCGGCGGCGATGTCCAGTGAGATACCGCGTACGGCGTGGAAGGAGCCGAACCGGATGTCCACTCCGTCGACGGACACCGCCGCGCCGCGGCTGCCGCCCACGGGTGGCGAGCCGGACGGCGGCCGGTCGGCCTCGATGGCCTTCGTCATCATGATCCCTTCGTCTGTTCGGTGAACCATCCGCGCAGCGCGGCCCGCGCCACGTCCGGCGGGGACTCGACCTTGCCGGTGTCCGCGTAGAACTCGGCGGTCGAGGCGTATCCCTCGAGGTCCTGTGCGGTGATGTCGCGTACGTCGAAGTCGATCTCCTTGATCGCCTTCAGGGTCTGGGCGGTGGGAACCTTCGCGGCCTTCTGGGTGGCGCTCGCCGCCCCGTCCGGGTCCGACTCGGTGAGCCGGGCCGCTTCCTGGAGCGTCTGCGCGATCTTGACGGCCGTGGTCTTGTTGCTGGTCAGCCACTTGTTGTCCGCGATGAGCCAGTGGGCGTACGCCAGACCGTAGTCGCCGGTGGTTTCCAGGACTTTTCCGCCCAGCTCGGTGCCCTTGGCCGGCCAGGGCTCCCACAGGACATAGGCGTCGACGTCGCCTTTCTCCAGCAGAGCCGGGATTTCCGGCGGGTCGGCCGTGACGAAGTCGACCGACTTCGTGTCGATCCCCTTCGACTCCAGGAAGCGGGTCGCCGCGAGTTCCGAGAGCCCCGGTACGACGGCCATCTTGCGGATCTTCGAGGGGTCGGCGACCTCGGGGCCGAGGACGACCTTGAGGTAGCGGCCCGACTCCTCGTACACCAGGAGGGACCGCAGGCCGGAGTTCTGCCGGAGCATGCCGATGGTGGTGGTGTCCGAGTTCCCGGCCAGCTGTACCTGGCCGCCGGCGAGGGCGTCGACGCCCTCGCCGCCCCGCCCGAACTGGACGAGTTCGACATCGAGACCGTTCTCCGCCCACAGCCCCTGCTCGTCGGCGAGGAAGAAGGGCGCGAAGGAGGGGTCGATGCCGACGGCTATCCGGACCTTGGGGCCGGTGGCCGCGCCGGCGCCGGAACCGCCGGCGGAGTCGGTGGTGGCCGCGCTGCACGCGGTCAGGGACATCAATGCCAAGAGGGCGACGACACCCGCAAAGGGGTGCTTTCTGTTGGCCCGTGTCTCCATAAGTGCCTCGGTGGGTTGACGGGAGACCGCCGGTTCCGGCTGGTCCTCGGGGTGCGTCGTGGTGGGCGAACCGTAGAACGCGCAGCGGCAGCCGGGCATGGATCGTGGTCCGCTGAGCGGGACGCGCAGAGCCGTCAATGGGCCAGGTAGCCGCCGTCCACCGGGAGTACGGCGCCGGTGAGATACGCCGAGTGGGGCGAGGCCAGCAGAAGAAGCGCGGCCGACAGTTCGTGGGCCTCGCCCCACCTGCCGAGCGGCACCTCCTGCCGTACGAACGCGGCGGCGACCGGATCGTCGCGTGCACCCTCGTTCATCTCGGTGAGCACCGGGCCGGGCAGCAGGCAGTTCGCGGTCACCCCGCTGTCCGCGAGCTCCAGGGCAAGCGACTTCGTGAGCTGTACGACAGCTCCCTTCGACGCGGCGTACGCGCCCCGCTGAGGCGCTCCCACCGAGCCGAGCACCGAGCCGAGCGTGATGATCCGCCCGAATCCGGCACCGGTCATCACGCGCGCGGCCGCCCGGCAGGCGTACCAGGTGCCGAACACGTTGGTCGCGAAGCAACCGTGCAGGTCCTCGGTGGGCAGGTCGGTCACGGAACCGCGGGCCAGCCTGCCCGCGCTGGTCACCAGGACGTCCAGCCTGCCCCACCGTTCCATGACCGCCGCGACGGCGGCGTCGACCTCTCGCTCGTCGGTGACCTCACAGCTCAGGCCCATCACCTCTGGTTCCCCTGCGGTATTGGTTCCCCGGGCCGGCACCCGCTGCTTCGCCAGTCGTTCCGCGGCCGACCGGGCCCGCCCGGAGTCCCGGGACGTGACCGCCACCTTCGCGCCCATGGCACGCAGCGCGCGGGCGGCCGACGCTCCGATACCCGAACTGCCGCCCGTGACCAGCGCGGTGCGTCCCGCGAGAGAAAAGAGATCGGGAGAGAACAGATCCTCCCTGTCATCTACGTCATCCATGTCATCCATGACGGGACCCTCGCAGGCGCGGCCGTCGTGGAGATCCGGCGCGGTCTGCTCAGCGGAACAGGTCCGTAGGCGGATCCCGTGCGCCCCCCGATGCTCAATGCCATGTTCCGACGGCAGCAGGAGGTCACGCACGATGACGACGGGTGAGGGCTCGCTCGCCTCCAAGGGCACCGGCCGAGGCAGCCGCAGACCGGCGGGGCAGCCCGGCCGGCAGGACTGGTCGTCGTGGCCGCACTACGACGCGGCGGCGGCCGGCTTCCGCGGCTACTGGTATCCGGTCACCTGGTCCAGCCACATCACCGGCAAACCGCTCCCGTTCACGCTCTGCGGCGAGAAGATCACGCTGATCCGCGACGGCGGCACGGTGTACGCGCTGCACAACCGCTGCCCGCACCGCGGGGTGCCGCTTTCCGAGGGCAACCAGCAGTTCCCGGGCACGGTCAGCTGCCCGTACCACGGCTGGACGTTCGACCTGCCCACCGGCAAGCTCTGCGCGGTCATCACCGACGGCCCCGACTGCCGGCTGACCGGCAAGGTCGAGGTGAAGACGTACCCGGTCGAGGAACGCCTCGGCATGGTGTGGGTGTACATCCCCGTCGCCGACGAGGAGCCGCCCCCGATCGACGAGCAGCTTCCCGAAGAGCTCGTCTCCAACGGATTCGTCATGGGCGGCCGCATCGAACCCCGCGGCGGCAACTGGCGGTTCGCCTGCGAGAACGGCTTCGACGAGGGGCACGCCAAGTACCTGCACCGCACCGCGCTGTGGCGTCTGTTCAAGGCGATGCCCACCTGGAACATCACCAGGATCGTCCCCCAGGGGCGCTGGATCTTCCGGGTGCAGGACGAGGTCCACTGGGAGGCCGACTTCCCGGGCGTGGGCCGCTGGTCCAACAAGCGCTGGTGGAAGCAGCAGCCGCCCAAGGAGACCTTCAACCTCGGCAACACCGGCAAGGCCGACAAGGTTGACCCGACCATCGAGGCACAGGAGTTCCCGGGTTTCGCGTCCCTGTCGATGCCGGGTGTGCTGCGTATCGCCTACCCGAACTTCATCCACTACGAGTTCTACGTCCCGGTCGACGCGGACAACCACCGCTACGTCGGCGTGATGGTCAACTTCACCGAGGGCTGGAAGACCCTGGGCTTCTACGCCAAGTACCTGGGCGCCATCCGCTGGCTGTTCCACGGCCAGTTCTCGGGCCAGGACGCCTGGATGGTCGACGTCACCGACGCGCCACCGGAGAAGCTCTACCGCCCCGACATCTCGCTGACCGCCTGGCGGAACCTCAGCGAGGAGGAGTACGGCAAGAAGCTCGCCGCGGTCGGCGCCGCCGGACCCGCCGATGAAAAGACCGGTCCCGCCAACGGAAAGAAGGGCTGACCATGGGCCGCACCCTGCTCACCCTGCTGGCCGGAGCCGCCATCGCCGTCGGCCTCCCGCTGGCCAAGAAGCGCTTCGAGCGCACCACCATGACCCAGGTCCACAGGATCAACCAATGACCGGCGGCACCAGCGGCCAACCGGCCGGCCTGGCCGGACTGGACGACCGCCGAAGCGCCTGGACCGCCGAAGCCTGGCGGCACGTCACCGGCGACCGGCTGCGCGAACTGATCGTCGGCCTGGTCGGCATCCCGAGCCCGACCGGCGACGAGGGCCCCCTCGCTCAGCACATCGCCGCCACTCTCTCGTACGCCGGATGCCGGGCCGAGGTGCAGCCGCTCGACGACCGCCAGGCCAACGCCTGGGCACGCGTCGAAGGCGACGGCACCGGCCCCGACCTCATGCTCTACGCCCCGATCGACACCCTGACCGTGGGCGAGGAGAGCGAGGATCTGCCCTGGATCGGGCCGGAGTTGAGGGACGACATGCGTCCGAAGGCCGTCGTCGACGGGGACTTGGTGACCGGACTCGGGGCGTCCAACCCGAAGGGGCACGCCGCCTGCGTGATGATGGCCGCCGAGGCGATCGCCCGGGCCGGGATCCCGCTCACCGGCGACCTCGTCGCGGCGTTCGGAGCGGGCGGTATGCCCACCAACGCGCGTCCGGTCGGCGTCCGGTACAACACCGGTCAGGGCGTGGGCTGTTCGTTCCTGCTGGAGCAGGGCGTATGGGCCGACTACGCGGTCATCGCCAAGCCCGGCTGGACGGTCTCCTGGGACGAGGTCGGCCTCGTCTGGTTCGAGGTCACCGTCCGCGGCACCCACACGTACGTCGGCTCGCGGCACCGCCTGCCGTACGACAACGCCATCGCCCGCGCCGGGGAGGTCGCCCGGCACCTGGAGGAGTGGTTCGTCGAGTACGCCGACCGCCACACCGCCGGCACCGTCGCACCGCAGGGCATCGTGTCGTCGGTACGCGGCGGCTGGCCGCGCATGGCAGCCGTGACCCCGGCCGCCTGCACCCTCATGGTGGACCTCCGCATCAGCCCCGACACGACGCCCATGCGGGCCAAGCGGGAGTTCCTCGCCGCCCTCGACACCATCCGCGCCAAGCTGCCCGGACTCGACGTCACCGCCGAGATGGTGCTGGCGATCCCCGGGACGCGGACCGACCCGGACAGCTGGATCTTCCGTACGGCACAAGCCGGCTGGGAGGCCCTCGAAGGCCGTGAACACGAGGTCGTCCGCGGCAACAGCGGCGCCACCGACGCCAACATCCTGCGCGGTCGCGGCATCCCCGCCGTCCGCGTCGGCATGCCGAAGGTCGCCGAGGCCGAGGCTCCCTTCGAGATCGACTTCGCGCGGGGAATGAACACCGTCTCCGTACGGGCCATGGAGAAGCTGACGCGCCATCTGATCCGTACGGCCGTCGACACCGTCACCCGCTCCCGCACCGAGGTGGAAGAAGTGGAAGGAGAGGCGGCATGACCGAGATCGTCCTGGGCGTGGGTGCCTCGCACAGCACCCTGATGAACACCCACTGGGAGGAGACCCTCCACAAGGACCGCGCCGAACGGTTCCGCGACGCGCTGAAGGAGGCGCGCGACGAGATCGCGGCGGCCCGCCCCGACACCGTGATCCTCGTCGGCTCCAACCACTTCCGGGGTTTCTGGCTGGACCTCATCCCCTCTTTCACCCTCGGCGTCGGCGAGTGCATCGCGAGCGGTGAGTCCGGCACCCCGAAAGGGCCGCAGCCGGTGGACGTGCCGCTTGCCCGGCACATCGCCAACTCCCTTGTGGAAGGCGGCCGTTTCGACCCCGCGTACTCGGCCAGGCTGCAGATCGACCACGGCCAGTCGCACGCCATCCAGTACCTGCTCGACGGCCTCGACGTGGAGATCGTCCCGCTCGTCGTCAACGTCTTCGCCCACCCGCTGCCCACCCTCGCGCGCTGCGAGCAGCTGGGCAGCGCCATCAGGGACGCCGTACTCGCCTTCCCCGGCGACCGCCGCGTGGCGGTGATCGGCTCCGGCGGACTCTCGCACCGGTTGCCCTGGCCCGACTGGCGCGAACCGCACGGCGAGGACGAGGAGTTCATGGTCGGCGCCTGGCTCAACGGCCGGGAGAACTGGCAGGACTACGACGCCCGGCGCCGCGAGATCATCCGGGCCGCCGAGGCCGCCCTCAACCCCGAGTTCGACGACGAGTTCCTCTCCCTCGTGGAGCGCGGCCAGACGCACCGCATCACCGAGTACACCACCGAGGCGCTGGAGAAGACGGCGGGCAACGGAGCGCAGGAGCTGCGCACCTGGCTGCTCACGGCGGCACTGCTCGACCACGCACCCGCCCGCCGACTGGCGTACGAGCCCATGCCCGAGTGGCTCACCGGCATGGCCGTCGCCGTCCTCGACCCCGCACGCACCACCCAGGAAAGGCAGCCATGAGCATCTGGACCGAACTTTCGGGCATCGACTACCGGCACGCATACGTCGACGCCGGCGGCATCAGGACCCGCGCACTGCAGGCAGGGCCCGAGGACGGCGAGCACGTGGTGTTCCTGCACGGCACGACCGGCCACCTGGAGGCGTTCGTCAAGAACATCCCGGTGCACGCCGAGCGCTACCGCTGCCACGCCATCGACATGCTCGGCCACGGCTACACGGGCAAGCCTGACCGCCCCGGCGAGATTCCCGCGTACGTCGAGCACCTGATGGCGTACCTCGACGCGGTGGGAGCCGAACGCGCCCACCTGGTTGGCGAGTCGCTGGGCGGCTGGGTGTCGTCCTGGGCGGCGAGCGAGTACCCCGACCGGGTCGCCTCGCTGCAGCTGCTGTGCATGGGCGGTACGAAGGTCAACCCGGCGGTGATGGAACGGCTGAAGACCTCGACACGGGCCGCCGCGCTGCAGGACGACATCTCCCTCACCCGGGACCGGTTGCGGCTGCTGTGGGCCGAGTGGGACGAGGACCTCGGCGACGAGCTGACCCAAGTGCGGTACGAGATCTACCACCAGCCCGACTTCCAGCGGAACCTGCACAACCTGCTGGCTCTCCAGGAGGTCGAGACCCGCGAACGCAACCTGCTCAGGCCGGACCGTATGGCCAGGATCAAGGCACCCACCCTCGTGGTCTGGGCCAACAAGAACCCGTTCGGGGACGTCCCGGAGGCCGAAGCCATCGCCGCCGCCATCCCCGGCGCCCGCCTGGAGATCTTCAACGAGTGCGGGCACTGGCCACAGCACGAGAAGGCCGACCTCTACAACCCGCTCAGCCTGGCGTTCCTCGCCGAGGCCCGGTAGGAACTCCCGGAACACCGCCCCACCTGCGGAATCTCGACGGCCACGGCCGCGGTCACCGCGAATTAACACCACGCCCCATGGTCATGATCAAGCATGCGTGGTTCCGTTGATGGGCCAGATCCAGCCACGTACCGCGTTCTCCGGAAGGCAACGGATTGATCGGGAGGTTCTCCCCATGACGGTCACCTCGATCGGCCACACCGACATCCAACCCGTCGGGTCCACCATCCCCCGC
>NZ_JAAKZY010000129.1 GCF_011045015.1 Streptomyces scabichelini
GGCGGTGCGGGGCGGTGGGGCGGGCCGACGTGTTCCAGTGCCTCGCGGGCCGGGGCCTGCACGATGTGGGGTTCGGCCCTGACGTCGGCGTGCGATGCCGAGGGCTTGCCCGGTGGAGCCGGCACGCCGGGAGAGGGCGGGTGCTGCACGGTCACGCAGCCGGAGACGGCCGAGACGGCCACGGTGACCAGGAGCGTTGCGGTGGTCGTCGTTCGATGCACCCGCGCAACTCTGCTGTGTCCGGCCCGCATCGGGGAGCTGACAAGCGAAGGATGCCCCGCATGGGTGAACAGCCCGTGCCCGTGCCTCACTCGCCGGTGACTCCGTCGATCCGCTCGCGGATCAGGTCGGCGTGGCCGTTGTGGCGTGCGTACTCCTCGATCATGTGCGTGTAGATCCAACGGAGGGTGAAGGGCTCGTCGGAGAACCGGCTCTTGCCCATGGAGGGATCGTCAAGGCCGAAGTCGGCCGCATGGCGCCGGGCGATCTCGATCTCGCCCTGCCAGGTGGCGTACGCCTCCTCCCATGTGTCCGCATCGGTGAGATGGAACTCGCCGTCCCGGTCCTCGTCGCTGTAGTAGATCGGTCCCGCGTCGTCTCCCACGAGGACCCTGCGGAACCAGCTCCGCTCGACCTCCGCCATGTGCCGCACGAGCCCCATCAAGGAGAGCTCGGAGGGTTCCACGGCGGCGGTCCTGAGCTGGGCGTCGCTCAGGTCCTCGCACTTCCACGCCAGCGTCCGGCGGTGGTAGTCGAGCCAGCCTTCCAGCATCGTGCGTTCGTCGGCGTTCAGGGCGGGTTGGCGGCGCTCAGTCGTCATGCCCGCATCCTGGCCCGCCCGATACCGAACCCGCCAGGCGTTTTCACGCGCCCTCGGCCGGTTCAGCCACCCAGCATCCCCTCCACCAGCTCCCGCAGCCCTTCCCGCACCTCGTCGAGGCTCGGCACTTCCCCGTGGTACGAGCCCGCCACACACGTGAACATCAGCCCGTCGAACCAGGCGACCAGCGACAGGACATGCCGCGCCGGGGACGGCGCCGTACGCCGCACGCTCTTCCCCGAGCACGGGGGACCGGTCTACTCCGGCTTCACGATCTGGCGGATCGTCACCGCGGTGCCGGGCGTCCGCTTCGTCGCGCAGGAGACCTGGGGCAGCGGCCGCTTCTGGGGCACGCAGCCACTCAAGGACGGCAGGGTCCACACGTACGCGGCCGCCAAGGTCCCGGGCGGCGGGCGGGCGACCGACGACGAGCGCGCCGAACTCGTCCGGCTCTTCGGTGACTGGCACGACCCGATCCCCGCCGTCATCGCCGCCGTCCGCCCCGAGGACGTACTGCGCCACGACGTCCGCCACATCGCCGAGCCCCTGCCCGCCTTCCACGGCGGCCGGGTCGCGCTGCTCGGCGACGCCGCGCACGCCATGCCGCCGACCCTTGGCCAGGGCGGCAACCAAGCCATCGAGGACGCCGTCGTACTCGCCCACCATGCCGACCCCGAGGGGCCGGACCTCGCCGCGTACACGGCGGACCGCAAGCCGCGTACCACCGCCATCGCCCGCAAGGCCGTCGGTGCCGGACGCCTCAGCCTGATGCGCAGCCGTCCCGGGATCGCCCTGCGCAATGCCACGATCGCGGCGGTGTCCAAGGCCGCACCCGCCCTCCTCCTGCGGAGTTTCGACGGAATCGCCGACTGGCGGCCTCCCAAGCCGCCGTATGCTTCCGACCAGGCACACACCCGTCAGGCACACACCCGCCAGGCACACCCGTAGGCGCCCAGGAGGAGACCCTTGTGAAGGTCGGCTGCATCGGACTCGGTGACATCGCGGTGAAGGCGTATCTGCCGGTGCTGACCACTCAGCCGGGCGTCGAACTGCATCTGCACACGCGGACACCCGCCACCCTCACCAGGGTCGCCGACAGCCTCCACATCCCGGACGGGCGCCGCCACACCGACCTCTCCGAACTGCTCGCCCAGGACCTCGACGCGGCGTTCGTACACGCGCCCACCCAGGCGCACCCCGAGATCGTGACACGGCTGCTGGAAGCGGGCGTGGCGACGTATGTCGACAAGCCGATGGCGTACGAACTCGCCGACAGCGAACGCCTGGTGCGGCTCGCGGAGGAGCGGAACACCAGTCTCGCCGTCGGCTTCAACCGGCGCTACGCACCCGGTTACGCCCAGTGCGCCGATCACCCGCGCGAGCTGATCCTGATGCAGAAGAACCGCGTCGGCCTGCCGGAACACCCCCGCACGATGATCCTCGACGACTTCATCCATGTCGTGGACACGCTGCGGTTCCTGGTGCCAGGCCCGGTCGACGACGTGACCGTGCGGGCCCGGGTCGAGGACGGGCTGCTGCACCACGTCGCGCTGGTGCTGGCCGGGGACGGGTTCACGGCGCTCGGTGTGATGAACCGGCTGAGCGGCTCGAACGAGGAGATCCTCGAGGTGTCGGGGCAGGACACCAAGCGTCAGGTCGTCAATCTCGCCGAGGTCATCGACCACAAGGGCCAGCCGACCGTGCGGCGCCGCGGCGACTGGGTGCCGGTGGCCCGGCAGCGCGGCATCGAGCAGGTCGTGCTCGCGTTCCTCGACGCCGTGCGCGCGGGCAAGGTGCTCAGCGCCCGGGACGCGCTGGCGACTCATGAGCTGTGCGAGCGGGTGGTGCGTGCGGTGGAGGAACCGTCCGCCTGATCCGCAGCGACCGTGCGCCTTCCGTGGCGCACAGGGCAGCCAGGATCAGCAGCGCCGCGTACACCGGCCACTCGCCGAACCGCGCGTACGGCGTGACACCGCCGGCCAGCGGTACGTCGTACACCGCCGACGCGCCGGCGCTCGTACCGAGCCAGTCCCCGACCCGCTCGCCGCTGGGGCCGTAGACGGCGGAGACCCCGGTGAGCGTCGAGTGCACCATCGGCCGGCCCGTCTCGGCGGCCCGCAGCGCCGCCAGCGACGCGTGCTGCTCCGGCGCCCAGCTCTGCTGGAACGTCGAGGTCGACGACTGGGCCAGCAGCACCTCGGCGCCGTCCCGCGCGAGACGGCGGCTCATGTCGGGGAACGCCGACTCGAAACAGATCATCGGGCCGACGCGCAGTCCGTTCCCGACGTTCATCACCACCTGCTCGGTGCCGCGCTTGCGATCCTCGCCCGCCGCCTTGCCGACGGAGGTGGCCCAGCCGAGGGCGGAACGGAACGGGACGTACTCCCCGAAGGGGACGAGCCGCATCTTGTCGTAGCGGTCGCCGGTGGGGCCCTGTGGGCCGACGACCACCGAACTCTTGTAGATGCCGGGCTGGTCGGAGCGGCGCGCGTCCACGTTCACGATGATGTCGGCGCCCACCTCGCGGGACAGCGCGGCGATCCGGTCCGCCAGGTCGGGCCGGTCGGCCAGGTCGAAGCCGACGCTGCTCTCGCCCCATACGACGAGGTCCAGGTCCTGCCCGGCCAGCTGCCGGGTAAGCGCCTCCTCACGCGCGAACCGCTTCTCGCCGGAGTCGGCGCCGTCGATCGGGCCGGGCTGCACGACGGCGATCCGCACCTGGCTGTCGGCGTCCGGGCGCGGCGACCACATCCAGGCCGCCGAGGTGGCGACGGCCGTCGCCACCAGTCCGGCGACGGCCGGCACACGTGACCGGCGTATCGCGACGAGGACGGCCACCGCGACGTTCACGGCGACGATCAGGAAGCTGAGCAGCCACACCCCGCCGACCGAGGCGAGCCGCAGCGCGGGCTCCACCTCCCACTGGCTCGACCCGAGCAGACCCCACGGCCCGCCCAAGCCCTCCCAGGAGCGCACGAGTTCGACCATCAGCCAGCCCGAGGGCAGCACGAAGAGCGCGGCCACGACCTTGCCGGGCGAGGGCACCCCGGCCAGGAACCGGCGGATCAGCCAGCCCCACGGGGCCCACAGCAGACCGAGCAGGGCGGCTATGACGAACGTGAAGACGTGCAGACTCGGCAGCAGCCAGTGGTGCACGGCCAGCATGAAGCCGAGCCCGCCCAGCCAGCCGTCGTACGCCGCCCGCCGGCCCGTCGGTGCCGAGCGCGCGAGCAGGATCCACGGCACCAGCGCGACGTACGCGAACCACCACAGGGATGGCGCCGGAAGACTCAGCATGGGCAGGGCCCCGGCGAGTGCGGCCGCGGCTCCGCGCCACCAGCGAGAGCCGAGACGTCGGCGCCAGTCAGTGGCGGACAGTTGCATTCAGCGCCTCCCTCGGCCCCCGACGCCCGGTGCGCACCTCTCTGTGCGTACGTCCAGTGTGCGCGACCGGGACGATCTCCGTAAGGGCGTGTCCGCTCAGGTCGCGGCGGGCTCCTGACGTGTCTGCGGGGCCCGCCGCCACTTCTCGTCGACGACCACTCCGCGCAGCCGCCAGCCGCTGTCCGTACGCTGCAGCGCGAAGTCGTAACGGCCGCCGCACACGAAGTCGGGCGCTGTGGAGCCGCTTTCGTGTCCCGCGAACCGCATCGGGTTCACATAGTCCGCCCCCACCTGCGCCGTGTCACCGATGTCCTGCTCGAGCAGTCCGAACCGCACCCGCCGGTTGACGATCAGATGCTGGCGCATCGGGAACAGCTCCATGGTCTGCGCCAGCCACCCGGCGATCGCCGCCGCATCGCCCTCGATACCGCCCGCCGACCGGTAGTCCGCGCGCCCGTCCGGCGTGAACAGGCCCCGGTACGCCTCCCAGTCCCCGTCGTCGACCGCCACCGCGTATTCGGTGATCAGTCCGTCGATCGCGAGCCGGTCCATCACGGTCGCCAGTTCCACACGCTGCGTCATCGGCTCAGTGTTGGTCACGTGGCGGGCCGCGCCAAGAGGCGCGGCGATATTCACCGGCCGCGTGTCGGCGATGTGGTCACCTTCCAGAATCCGGTGGCCGCAGCCGCCGGCCGCACTCGGGGAGCCAGGCGTACCGGCCGGAGATCGGGCTGCCGACGGCGCGCGACGGGCGGTTTCCGGAGGCGTGGAAGCGGGACCTGCACCTACAGCCCCTGCTGTACCGGTCCCTGCAACTCGGTCTGTCGGGGCTGCCGTACGACGCTACGCAGACGAATGGACGGCCGCCATCCACGACGTGACCCCACTCGCCCGCGAGATCCATGTCCTGGTCAACGGTGGTGACCCGGAATCGGCAGCCCGATCGGTGTGGTGCCGGCCGAAGGCGGGACGTCTGGCGTGACATTGCTGCGCACCGCGCCACACGCCAACGGAGCCCAACTCCGGTGAGTTGAGCTTTCGTTGTTGTCCGGGACCGGTTCTCCATGGACCGGCCACACCTGTCTATTGACATGTACACAAGCCTTCCTTATGGTCCAGGCCAATGTTCTTCATTCGGAACTGCGTTCTCATTCGTGAACAGAAGAGGTCATCGGATGACACGAACCAGAACCGCCCTGCTGAGTGTTCTCGCCCTACTGGCCGGCCTGCTGAGCCTTGAGCTCACCGGCCCGGCCCCACGGGCAACGGCCGCACCGACAACCTTCACCCACCCCGGCGTGCTCGTGAGCCGGGACCAACTCGACTACGCCCGGTCAAAGGTGCAGGCCGGCCAACAGCCATGGAAGGCCGCGTACGACAACATGATGGCCAGCTCCTACGCTTCACTGTCGCGTACCGCCAAGCCGCGGGCCGTCGTGGAGTGCGGACCGTCGTCCAACCCCAACCGCGGCTGCACCGACGAGCGTCAGGACGCCATCGCGGCCTACACCCAAGCGCTCGCCTGGTACTTCACCAGGGACGCCAGGTACGCCAAGAAGTCGATCGAGATCATGGACGCCTGGTCCGCGAGCATCACCGATCACACCAACAGCAACGCCCCGCTGCAGACCGGCTGGGCCGGATCGACCTGGCCGCGCGCCGCCGAGATCATCAAGTACACCTACGACGGCGGCTGGCCGGGCTCGGGCCGCTTCGCGACCATGCTTCGCACCGTCTACCTGCCCGAGGTGATCAACGGCGCAGCGACCAAGAACGGCAACTGGGAACTGGTCATGACCGAGGCGGCGATCGGTATCTCGGTCTTCATCGAGGACCGCACCAGCTACGACAAGGCGGTCAGCACCTACCTCGCCCGGGTTCCCGCGTACATCTACCTGACCAGTGATGGCGCCCTGCCGAAGCCGCCGGCGGGCAGCAGCATCGACACCAGCGCCGAGATCATCAAGTACTGGCAGGGCCAGAGCACCTTCACCAACGGCCTCTCCCAGGAGACCTGCCGGGACTTCGGGCACACCGGCTGGGGCATCGCCTCCATAGCCGACATCGCGGAGACCAGCCGCATCCAGGGCCAGGACCTCTATCCGAGGATCCAGGACCGGCTGCGCCACGCGCTGGGCTTCCACACCTCCTACGAGAACGGCACCGCCGTACCTTCCTGGTTGTGCGGCGGCTCGGTCAACAAGGGCCTCGACCAGGTCACGGAGGTCGGACTCAACGCCCTCCAGAACCGCCTCGGGATCGGCATGTCCAACACCCAGAAGTACACCGAGGAACACCGGCCCTCCGGCACGGACAACTACTTCAACGCCTGGACGACCCTCACGCACGCCAACAACCCCAGCTGAGGACCACCGCCGACCCGCCCGGCCCCGCAGGGGCAGCACCTCGGCAGGATCCCTGCCGACCCCTGCGGGCTGGGCGGTACCGGGCTGATGGGCGTGCGCGTCGTACCACCTCGACGAAGACGTACTGGCGCATCTGCGATCGTAGGCAGGACACACACGTGGATCATGAAGGAGCCCATATGTCTCGTCCTGTCACGGTCGTCACGGGCGGCAGCCGGAGGATCGGTGCGGCGACGTGCCGGCGGCTGGCGGCGGACGGGCACGACCTGGTGGTGGCGTACGCGCACGATGACGCGGCCGCGGAGCGGACCGCTACAGCCGTACGCGAGGCGGGGGCGCGCTGCGTCACCGTGCGTGTCGACGTCTCCGACGAGGGCGACGTCGAACGGCTCTTCGATGCGGCGACGGAACGGCTCGGGCCGGTGACAGGTCTGGTCAACAACGCCGGAGTGACCGGTCCGCTGGGCCGCCTCGCCGACGCGGACACCGCCGATCTGCGCCGCGTCGTGGAGGTCAACCTGCTCGGTACGCTGCTGTGCTCACGTCGGGCCGCGCGGGACATGGTGCCCCGCGGCGCCGGTGTCATCGTCAACGTGTCATCGGGGGCGGCCACGCTCGGCAGTCCCGGAGAGTACGTCCACTACGCGGCGAGCAAGGCGGCGATCGACGCGCTGACGTTGGGTCTCTCGAAGGAGCTCGGGCCGGACGGCATCCGCGTCAACGCAGTGGCCCCGGGCCTCGTCGACACCGACATGCACGCGGCGATGGGCGACCCGGACCGCCCGGCCCGGCTGACCCCGTCGATCCCGCTCCGCCGCGCCGGCGCCCCCGGCGAGATCGCCGCGGCCATCGCGTGGCTGCTGTCACCGGAGGCTTCTTATGCCACGGGCGCGGTGCTACGGGTGGCAGGCGGACGCTGAGTCCCGCCCCGCTAGGGGCGCGGGGAACTGCGCGACAAGCCACAACCGACCCGCAGTCCTAGAACCCCGCAACCCACCGAGCTCTCGGAACTGCTCAACCAGCGGAGCTAGGCCGCTTCGATGACCTCGCCGCGTACCGCCGCCGCCCACTGGACCACCAGCAGTTCGTACTCCGCTCGCTCCTGGGGCGACAAGGAGCTGCCCGAGCGTATCCACAAGGCGCGGATCTGCTCATTCAGCGCGGCAGCGGACCGCACGGAACCAGGGGTCACGGAGTTGGGGGACATGCGCACAAGCGTAGGGCCATGGACTGACAGCCCGCTACCGGACGACTACCCAAGTCGTATGTGGTTGGTCACGATGAAGGCCGAGCCGGCAGCTGGTCCGGGTCCGGAGGCCGGCGCTCAGCCCGCCGATTCCGCCGCGTGCGGGCTCAGGGCGCCCATGCTGACCAGCACGATGATCACTATGCCGAGCAGGACGCGGTAGTAGACGAAGGGCATGAAGGACTTGGTGGAGATGAACTTCATGAACCAGGCGATGACTACGTAACCCACCACGAAAGCGATGATCGTCGCGAAGATGGTCGGCCCCCAGGACACATGCCCGCTCTCGCTCGCGTCCTTCAGCTCGAAGAGGCCGGAGGCGAGGACCGCCGGAATGGCGAGCAGGAAGGAGTAGCGGGCCGCGGCCTCGCGGCTGTAGCTCATGAGGAGGCCGCCGCTGATGGTGGCGCCGGAGCGGGAGACGCCGGGAATGAGGGCCATGGCCTGGCAGGCGCCGTAGATGAGGCCGTCCCGGACGGTCAGCTCCTGGAGCGTCTTGCGCTCCTTCGCCACCCGATGCTTGCCGCCCGTCTCCTCGCGTGCCGCGAGCCGGTCCGCGACCCCCAGGATGATGCCCATCACGATCAGCGTCGTCGCGGTGATGCGCAGGTCGCGGAACGGCCCCTCGATCTGGTCCTTGAACGTGACGCCCAGCACACCGATCGGAATCGAGCCGATGATCACGAGCCAGCCCATCCGCGCGTCGTGATCCTGCCGCATCTCCTTGTTCACCAGCGAGCGGGACCACGCCGAGATGATGCGCGCGATGTCCTTGCGGAAGTAGATCAGCACCGCGGTCTCCGTGCCGATCTGGGTGATCGCGGTGAAGGCCGCCCCCGGGTCGTCCCAGCTCGCGAACGCCGCGGTCAGCCGCAGATGCGCGCTGGAGGAGATGGGCAGGAACTCGGTCAGCCCCTGGACGAGTCCGAGGATGAGGGATTCAAACCAAGACATGAAGTTACGTGATCCAAGTGCTGAGGGCGGGTGCGGAGCGTACGGGCGGACGGGCGCGCCGTGTTGCCGTTGTTGCCGTCTGTGGTGATCAGGCGCGACCGGGGCAGCGTAGCGTCCCGCGGTGACGGTGCGGGCGGCCGGGCCTCCCCATTGCGCACCAGCGCACGCCTTCAGTCAGCGCACCTCGGCGCACCTCGGCGCACCACGGTGCACCCCCTGCAACGGTGACCAGGGTGTTGACCCGCCACGACCCCGCCGCTTACGTTTCCGCGAGAAGTGAAAGCGCTTGCTGTCATCGGTGGCCACCGGAGCCGGCGGGCGCCCGCCAGAACAGACGCCCCGCCCGATGGAGTGCTGATCACGTAGATGCGTACCCCCCGCGACGCAACCGCCAGCGAGACGATCCCGCACCAGACCTCGTACCAGAACCGCCCCGCGGCCCCGTTCGACGGCCGTCGCATCAAGGCCGCGATCATCGGCACCGGAGCCATCGCCGGCAGCCACCTGCCCGCCCTCGCCGCGCTCGCCGCCGAGGGCGAGGTGGAGGTCGTCGCGGCGGTCGACATCGACGACGCTGCGGTGAAGCGGTTCTGCGCGGAGGGCGGCGTCCCGCACGCGTACACCGATCTCGACCGGATGCTGGCCGAACAGCGACCCGACCTCGTCTCCGTCTGCACCCCGCCGACCCTGCACCGCGCGCAGACCGTCGCCGCACTGCGCGCCGGCGCGTGGGTGTGGTGCGAGAAGCCGCCGGTGCCGTCGCTCGCCGACTACGACGCGGTGGAGGCCGAGGAGGGAGCCGTCGGCGGTCCGTACGCCTCGATCGTCTTCCAGCACCGCTTCGGTTCCGGCGCGAGACACGTACGACGGCTGATCGCCGAAGAAGCCATGGGGCGGCCCCTCGTGGCGCACTGCCAGACGACCTGGTACCGCAACGCCGCCTACTACGCGGTGCCCTGGCGCGGAAAGTGGCAGACCGAGGGCGGCGGTCCCGCCATGGGGCACGGCATCCACCAGATGGACCTGCTGCTCGACCTGCTCGGCCCGTGGACCGAGGTGCGGGCCATGGCCGGACGCCTGGTGCACGACGTGCAGACGGAGGACGTCTCGACGGCGCTCGTACGCTTCGAGAGCGGTGCTCTGGCGACCGTGGTCAACAGCGTGCTCAGCCCGGACGAGGTCAGCCGTATCCGCATCGACTGCGAGCGGGCGACGGTCGAACTCACCCATCTCTACGGCCACAGCAACGACAACTGGCGTGTGATCCCGGTGCCGGACGCACCGGCCGAGGACGTGGCCGCCTGGCAGGACTTCGGCGCGGACGTGCCGAGTTCGCACCTGGCCCAGCTGCGGGAACTGGTGGCGAGCATGCGCGCGGGCGAACGGCCGCGCAGCAGCGGCGCCGACGGGCGCACCAGCCTGGAGCTGATCACCGCGCTCTACAAGTCGGCGTTCACGGACACGACCGTACGGGCCGGTGAGATCGGCCCCGGCGACCCGTACTACACCGCCCTGCACGGCGGTGCACCCGGCTGGGCACCGGCGCCGTCGGCGTCGCACGAGGAGGAGGTACCGGCATGACCGCACACGACGGCATGCGCATCGTCCACAGCCACGGCGACCGCATCACGATCACCGAACCCGCCACCGGCGTCGAGCTGTTGAGTTACGTCTACGGCCCCGAGGCGGCCTGGGAGGCTCCGAAGCCGTACGTGCATCCGCTCAGGACCCTGGCGGGCAACGTTGTCACGGACTACCGGCCCAACGACCACCGCTGGCACAAGGGCCTCCAGATGACCGCCTCGCATCTGTCGGGGGCGAACCTGTGGGGCGGCAACTCGTATGTGCACGGACAGGGGTATCTCGAACTCCCGGAGCGCGTCGGGTCGATGGCGCACGTCGAGTTCGACCAGGTCGACTCGGACAGGGGGGCGGCGGTCATCGCCGAGCGGCTCACCTGGCACCCGTACGACGGGACGCTGTGGGCCGAGGAGGAGCGCCGTATCGAGGTGCACGACGTGGACCCGGCGTCCGGTTCCTGGGCGCTGACCTGGACGACCGCCGTCACCAACCGGCGTGACGAGCCCCTGCGGTTCGGCAGTCCCACGACGGCCGGGCGGGAGATGGCCGGCTACACGGGCCTGTTCTGGCGTGGTCCGCGTGCCTTCCGGGACGGGCGGATCATCGGGCCCGACAGCGAGGGGCCCGAGCTGATGGGGCAGCAGGCGCCCTGGCTCGCGTACTCGGGGGAGCACGACGTCGCCGACGGGCACGCGACCCTCGTCTTCGCGCACGCCCCGGAGAACGACCACACCGGCGCGGGCGGCGCCCACCCGGCCCACTGGTTCGTCCGCAACGAGCCCTTCGCGGCCGTCGCGCCGTCCTTCGCCTTCTTCGACGAACTGGAACTCGCTCCCGGCGACACCCTCACCCGCCGCTACCGCGTCGTCGTCGCCGACGGGGTGTGGGAACGCGAGGAGATCGCCAAGTACCTGGAGGAGCACCCGTGGTGAGCGCTGCCCCCGGCTTCACCGGACTTCCCGGAGCCGTCGCCGTCTCGCATCTGTCCGTCTACGACTGGCCTGCCGCGGACGGGGTGTGCGGCGGAACTCCCCATCTGCATCTGACCTGTTCGGAGGCGTACGTCGTCACCGGCGGGCGGGGCGCGGTGCAGACCCTGACGACCTCCGGGTACGAGGTGACGCCCCTCGCGCCCGGCACGGTCGCCTGGTTCACGCCCGGCACCATCCACCGGCTCGTCAACGAGGACGAACTGCGCATCACCGTGCTCATGCAGAACAACGGCCTTCCCGAGGCGGGGGACGCGGTGCTCACACTGCCCCCGAAGTACCTGACCGACCCGGAGACGTACGCCGCCGCCACCGTCATCCCGGCGGACGCGCCCGAGGAGGAGCGAGAGCGGATCGCGCGCGCCCGGCGTGACCTCGCCCTCGAGGGCTACCGGGCACTGCGCGACGCGGACGGGCCCGAGGCGCTCGCCGCCTTCCACCGGGCCGCGGCCGCGCTCGTGCGGCCCCGGCTCGCCGAGTGGCGCGAGCGCTGGGAACGCGGAGCCCGGTCGGCCGCCGCGGCCACGGGGGACCAGCTCGAACGGCTCGAGAAGGGCGACGTGTCCCACCTCGGCGACGCCGTCGTACGCGCTGAACAGCCGTCCGCGTACGGCAAGTTCGGGATGTGCGGACGGCTCGACGTCTACCGGGGCGCGTAAGCGTTTACGCCACCGCGGGCCCCGCCACGGTCCAGCCCGGGGCCTGCGGGTGTGCGGTCAGGTCCTCGTGGCGCACTGTGTCGCCGCAGGCGGGGCAGGTGACGACCGGGACGAGTTCGTTGCCGCAACTGTGCACGACCACCATGGGGCGATCGCCGTCTTTCCGGAGATGGCGGTCGCCCCACGCCATGAGCGTCATCAGGACCGGCTCCAGTTCGAGGCCCGCGGTCGTGGGCCGGTACTCGAAGCGCTGCGGGCGCTCGCTGTAGACCGACTTCTTGAGGATGCCCGCGTCGACGAGGCGGCGCAGGCGCGTGGCCAGGACGTCGCGCGGGGCGCCGATGTTGCGGACCAGCTGGTCGAAGCGTCGGTTGCCGAGGCACACCTCGCGCAGGACGAGCAGGGAGTACTTCTCGCCGACGACGGACAGGGTTTCGGCGATCGAGCAGGGGCGCGGATCTTTGGGGGCGGCCATGTACCTCAGTCTAGGGAAGGAGGGTTTGCTTTTCCAACCTGCGGGGTTATGGTGAGTTTGGATTTCCTACTCACTGGTAATCGCCCTGGCGTCGCCAGCCGCAGACGCCGGCCAAGGAGGCCCGCACCATGCGTGACGCAGTCATCGTCGAAGCCGTACGCACCCCCATAGGCAAGGGCAAGCCGAACGGTGCCCTCGCTCATGTCCATCCCGTGGAACTCCTCGCCCATACGCTGCGCTCGCTCGTCGAGCGTTCTGGTGTCGACCCGGCGCTGATCGACGACGTCATCGGCGGCACGGTCGACCAGGTCGGCGAGCAGGCCATGAACACCACCCGTTACGCCGTGCTCTCGGCGGGCTTCCCCGAGACGGTGCCCGCGACGACGGTGGACCGTCAGTGCGGTTCGTCCCAGCAGGCCGTGCACTTCGCGGCGCAGGGCGTCATCTCGGGGGCGTACGACCTGGTCGTGGCCTGCGGAGTGGAGTCGATGAGCCGTGTACCGATGTGGTCCAACGTGCCGGCCGGCAAGGATCCCTTCGGGCCCGGAGTCGCCGAGCGCTACCCGGAGGGCCTGGTGCCGCAGGGCATCAGCGCCGAGCTGATCGCGGCCAAGTGGTCGATCTCGCGCGACCGGATGGACGCGTTCGCGGTGGACTCGCACCGGAAGGCGGCCGCGGCCTGGGAGAACGGCCTGTTCGCCGACGAAGTCGCGCCGCTGGATGGCGTGTTGCGCGACGAGTGCGTCCGGCCCGGCAGCACCACGGAGGTTCTGGCCGGCCTCAAGCCCGCCTACTACGACCCGAATTTCGCCGAACGCTTCCCGCAGATCGAGTGGAACGTCACTGCGGGCAACGCCAGCCCCATCAATGACGGAGCGTCCGCCGTGCTGATCACGTCGAGTGAGACCGCGGCCCGCCTCGGCCTGCGCCCGCTGGCCCGGCTGCACAGCTTCGCGGTCACCGGATCCGATCCGCTGCTGATGCTCACGGGTGTCATCCCCGCCACCGAGAAGGTGCTCCGCAAGGCGTCGCTGACCGTCGACGACATCGATCTCTTCGAGGTCAACGAGGCCTTCTCCAGCGTCGTCCTCGGCTGGCAGCAGGAGACGGGCGCCGACCTCGCCAAGGTCAACGTGCACGGCGGCGCGATCGCCATCGGCCACCCGCTCGGCGCGAGCGGCACCCGCCTGACGACCACCCTCGTGCACGCGATGAGGTCCCGCGGGGCCCGCTACGCACTCCAGACGATGTGCGAGGCGGGCGGCCTGGCGAACGCGATGGTGTTGGAGGGCCTGTAGGCAGGGCTCACCGATTGCCCTCAGCAGGTGCGGAAATGGTCAGCGGCCGCGGAAGTGGTGGCGCTTGCGCCAGGCGATGGCCGCTCCGGCCAGGGCCGGGAGGGCGATGCAGGCCATGGCGATCAGGAAGGCGGGGGATGTCGGGGTCGAGGCGCGGGCGCCGGCGACGACGTACGCGGCGGTGTTCGGGATCGAGCCGAGGGCTGTGGCGAGGAGGAAGGGGAGGTAGCCCATACGGGAGACGGACGCGCAGTAGTTCGCCGCCCAGAACGGCACTCCGGGGAACAGCCGCGCGGCCATCATCGAACGGAAGCCGTGGCGGCTGAGCTGGCCGTCGGCCAGCTTCAGCCAGCGTCCGCGCAGCAGGGGCCGCAGCGCGTCCTGCCCGAGGATCCGGCCGAGCCCGAACGCGATCCCCGCCCCGAGCACCGTGCCGGTGAGCGCGGCCCCGAGTCCCAGCTGCGAGCCGAACAGGGCGCCCGCCGCGAGATTGAGGAGCGGCCGCGGCACGAACGCGACCGTGCACAGCCCGTAGGCCACGGCGAACACCACGGCCGCCGCGGCACCGTTCACCTGCGGTGGCCAGCCGTCGGCCAGCAGCTTCTGCGGCTGGAAGAGCAGCACCGTCGCGGCGGCGGCCATGAGCAGCGCCACGAGCAGGGACAGCCGGGACCACGGCGAGAGCAGCGCTCTCGTGCAGCGTGCGGCAAGGCTCTTGGGGGCGTCGGCGAACTCAGGGCTGGCGAACTCCGCGGTGGCGAGGTCCGTGGCGGTGGCCGGGGGAGCGGCCGTGGCGGTGCCGCCAGAGCGGGTGGTGGCATCGAGCATTCGGCGACACTAACCGACCCATGTGTGTGATCGCCGTATGGTTCGTCTCATGGGCGTCACAGGCTCGGGAACGTCAGGTGGCCGGTCCGGGACACCGCGCAGCTGGCCGCGGGTACCGCGCAGTGCCCTCGCGGACACCGTGGTGACACGTCTCACGGCCACGTACGCCGCGGCGGCGGACCCCGAACGCGCCGCGTCGGCACGCGCGTACGTGAAGGACGCGGCGCCCTTCCTCGGCATCCCCGCGCCCGAGCGCCGCGCCCTGTCCCGCACCGTCCTGGAGGGCACGCCGCTCCCCGACGAGGCGGACTGCACCGCCGTCGCGCTGCGCTGCTGGCGGCTGCCGGAGCGCGAGTACCACTACTTCGCCGTCGACTACCTGCGCCGCCATGTGAAGCGCTGCTCTTCCGGCTTCCTGCCGGTCGCCCGGCATCTGGTCACCACCGTCTCCTGGTGGGACACCGTCGACGCACTCGCCTCCCACGTAGTGGGAGGCCTTGTCGCCGCCGATCCCGAGCTCAAGGCGGACATGGACGCGTGGATCGAGGACGACGACCTGTGGGTCGCCCGCACCGCGCTCCTCCACCAGCTGCGCTACAAGGACGCCACCGATACGGAACGGCTCTTCGCGTACTGCCTGCGCCAGTCCGGGCACACCGACTTCTTCATCCGCAAGGCGATCGGCTGGTGCCTGCGCGAGTACGCCAAGACGGATCCGCGGGCCGTACGCGACTTCGTGGCCCGGGAGCGGCTCTCGCCGCTCTCCGTACGTGAGGCGCTCAAGAACATAGGCCCCTGACGGACCAGCAGAACCACTGGTCAGCCCCAGATTCCCGGCCGCCGAAATTCATTCGACGCGGGCTGACACGTCAGCAATGATCTCCTCATGTTCCGGCACGCCTTCCTCCTGGCAGCATCCGCAGTCGCGGATGCCCCGAAGGCTGCCGTTCTGATCACAGTGGCCGCCGTCGACGGCGCCCGAAGCTGACCCTCTCCGGATCGTCCGGCGGACCCCGCAGGGGGAGGGTCGGCAAGTTCCTTGGGGTCCCCGTTCCGGCCTGTTCGCGCCGGGACCATCACTCGGTTCCACTGAGAGGCTTCGAGGTACCGCCATGTCCAAAACGGCTTACGTCCGCACGAAACCGCATCTGAACATCGGCACGATGGGCCATGTCGACCACGGCAAGACCACCCTGACCGCCGCCATCACCAAAGTCCTCGCCGAGCGCGGCTCCGGCACGTTCGTCCCGTTCGACCGCATCGACCGGGCACCGGAGGAGGCGGCGCGCGGCATCACCATCAACATCGCGCACGTCGAGTACGAGACCGACACCCGGCACTACGCGCACGTGGACATGCCGGGCCACGCCGACTACGTCAAGAACATGGTCACCGGGGCCGCACAGCTGGACGGCGCGATCCTCGTCGTCTCCGCGCTCGACGGGATCATGCCGCAGACCGCCGAGCACGTACTGCTCGCCCGGCAGGTGGGCGTCGACCACATCGTCGTAGCCCTCAACAAGGCCGACGCGGGCGACGAGGAGCTCACCGACCTCGTCGAGCTGGAGGTCCGCGAACTGCTCTCCGCGCACGGCTACGGCGGCGACTCCGTACCGGTCGTACGGGTCTCGGGGCTCAAGGCCCTTGAGGGGGACCCGCGTTGGACCGCGGCGATCGACGCGTTGCTCGACGCCGTGGACACGTACGTGCCGATGCCCGAGCGCTATCTCGACGCGCCGTTCCTGCTGCCCGTCGAGAACGTGCTCACCATCACCGGTCGCGGCACCGTCGTGACGGGTGCGGTCGAGCGGGGCACGATCAAGGTCGGAGACCGTGTCGAAGTGCTCGGTGCCGGTGTCGACACGGTGGTCACCGGCCTGGAGACCTTCGGCAAGCCCATGGAGGAGGCGCAGGCCGGCGACAACGTGGCGCTGCTGCTGCGCGGTGTCGCCCGTGACGCGGTGCGCCGCGGCCATATCGTCGCGGCGCCCGACAGCGTCGTACCCAGCCGTCGCTTCTCCGCTCAGGTGTACGTCCTGTCGACGCGCGAGGGCGGGCGTACGACGCCGGTGTCCACCGGGTATCGGCCGCAGTTCTACATCCGCACCGCGGACGTGGTCGGTGACGTCGACCTCGGCGAGCGGGCTGTTGCGCGGCCCGGCGAGACCGTCACCATGACGGTCTCGTTGGGCCGCGACGTCCCGCTCGAGCCGGGGCTCGGGTTCGCGATCCGCGAAGGTGGCCGGACGGTTGGTGCGGGGACGGTGACCTCCGTGGGGTGAGCGGGGCGCCTACCGGGAGGGTGGGTTCGGTTCGCAGGCGAGTGCGGGTTCGTCGTGGCTTGTCGCGCAGTTCCCCGCGCCCCTAAAGGGGCGCGCCCCGGAACCGCAACGTAAGCCATCACGCACCCGCCACTCACCCACCCGCACTTTCCCACCGGCGGGAGGGGGCGTGGGTCGGTGCGTCGTATGCCCGTCGCGTAGGTTCGGTCTCAGGTCACCCGCACTGTGTACCGACACCGGGCCGTATGCCCACCCTGCGACGGGCTGACGCACCGGCCCACGGCCCCGACCCCCAACGAACCCAGGGGCGCGGGGAACTGCGCGAGCAACCACCCACGAACCCGCACCCGACAACGAACCCAACCGCTCAACCGCCGGAGGCACCCGTGGACGAGCCGATACCCGTGACGCGAGACGTCGATCACGGGACCGCCAAGCTGATGCCGGACGTCGACCGGAAGCGGGCCTGGCTGCTGACGGTGAACGGGGCTCCGCAGTCGTACGTCGATCTGGACGCGCCGACGCACCTGGAGTTCGAGTACGCGCAACGGCTCGGACACGTCCTCGACACCCTCGCAGAGCCCGCGCGCCCGCTCGACGTACTGCACCTCGGCGGCGGCGCCCTCACCCTGCCCCGGTATCTCGCCGCGACCCGGCCGGGGTCCCGGCAGGACGTCGTCGAGGCCGACCGAGGCCTGCTGAACCTCGTGGCCGAGTACGTGCCCGTCCCCGACGGCACGGGCGTCGAACTGCACGTCGCCGACGCCCGCGCCTGGCTGGAAACCGCCGCCCCCGACTCCGTCGACGTACTGATCGCCGACGTCTTCGGCGGCTCACGCGTCCCGGCGCACCTGACGTCGGTGGCGTACGCGCGAGAGGCCGAGCGGGTCCTGCGCGGCGACGGGGTCTATCTGGCGAACCTCGCCGACGCCGCGCCCTTCGCCTTCCTGCGCTCCCAACTCGCCACGTTCTCCACGGTGTTCGAGGAGCTGGCGCTGATCGCCGAGCCGGGCGTCCTGCGCGGCCGCCGCTTCGGCAACGCGATCCTCGTCGCCTCCCACCGCCCCGTCGACACGGCCACTCTGGCCCGCCGCACCGCCTCCGACGCGTTCCCGGCCCGCATCGAGCACGGATCGGCGCTGCGGGACTTCATCGGGGACGCCGAGCCCGTACGGGACGAGAGCGCCGTGCCGTCACCCGAGCCGCCCGACGGGGCCTTCAGCATTGGGTGAACCGTCGGCCGGACCGGGCTCGACGCCGTGCGCCACCTGCTTGGTGTGCCGGGTGAGATTCCGTACGTCGGGCACGCACAGCACGGCTGCCGTGACCACGATGACCAGCCCCGCTGAGCCCCACAGGGCCTCCGTACGCCCGAAGGCGGCCTCCGCCGGGCCCGCCAGCGCCGTGGCCAGCGGGATCATCGCGTACGAGCCGAACATGTCGTACGCCGAGATACGCGAGAGCTTCTCCTCGGGGATCTCCTGGTGCAGTGCGGTCATCCAGGTGACGCCGAACACCTCGATCGTCACGCCGGTCACGAACATCACCACACACAGGGCGACGATCGGCACGGGAACGGCGAGCGCGGCGGACGGCAGGGCCAAGGGGAAGGCGCAGAGGGTGCCCGTGAGGAGCATGCGGCGTGGTTTCCATCGGGTCATGAGCAGCGCGCCGACGGCGTTGCCGGCCGCGAACATGGCCAGCGCCACACCCCACGGTCCCGCACCGCCGAGGCTCTCCCGGGCGATCTGGGGACCGTAGACCGCGTCGGCCGCGACGACGACCGCGTTCGCGACGGAGAACTGCACGACGATCGCCCACAGCCACGTCTGGCCGATGAACTCCCGCCAGCCGTCCCGGAGATCGGCGAGCATGCCGCCGCCCGGTTCGCGTGGCGGGATGTGGCTCACGTCGAGGAACGAGCGCAGTGCCCCGGCGACCGCGAACGCCGCCGCGTCCACCACGAGCACCCAGCCGGGCCCGATCACGGCGACCATCGCCCCGCCCAGGGCCGCGCCGCTGAGCGAGGCTCCCTGCGTCGCCAGCCGGAACAACGCGAAGGCACGGCTGACCTGTTCGCCGCTGACCGAGGACATCAGCATGCCCTCGGCCGCGGGGCCGAAGAACGCCTGCCCGGTACCGCCGAGCGCGGACAGCAGGATCATCTGCCACAGCAGTGGCTCCCCGGTGAGGACGAGCGCCCCGAAGGCCCCCTGCGAGAGGCAGTTGAGGGTGTTGGCCGAGACCATCACCCGGTGCCGCGGCAGCCGGTCCGCGATCGCGCCCCCGATCAGCAGGAACACCACCAGGGGCAGCGTCCGCGCCGCTGCGACCAGACCGACGTCCCCGCTGTCCCCGCCCGTCTCCAGAACCGCGAACGCCGCCGCGATCAGCGCGCCTTGGCTGCCCAGGCTCGTCACGACCGCGGCGGCGGTCAAAAGTGTGTAGTTCCGGCCGGCCCAGTCGGGGCGGCGCAGACGTTTCGGGGCGGCGGCGGAACTGGTCACTGGGGAACTATCGTTGCCGCCGCCCCGGCTTGCCAATCACTGTTTGCGCCGGAAGCTACGTATCCGTAGGCGCGGTATCGGTAAGGCGCACCGTGGCCAGGATCTTCTGAACGGTCGCTTCCGGAATCTCCTCGTCGACGCCCTTGGCGCCGTAGAGATTCCAGGTCACGAAGTCGCCCGCGCCGTTCTTGAACGCGAAGGTGATGGCCTTGCCCTCGGTGTCGCACTTTCCGTTCTGCGGCGTGTTCTGCGAATAGGCCGTGGCGACACTGCCCTCAAGGCCCGAAGTCGTCGTGTACGCCTTCGGCTTGGTGAACTTGACGCTCTTCTTGTCCGGCTGCGTGTAGCCGCCGAAGATCCACCACGGCACCCGTGTCTCGGCCGCCTGCGCCGTGCCCGTGGCGCCGTTCTCGCCACGCGTTCCCGCGGTGGCGAGAGCGGTGTCCTCCTCGCGGCCGTCCTTGTCGTCGTCGTCCGAACACCACTTGGACTTGAGATAGGCGGGAGCGGTCACGGTGGTCCGGTCCGTCTTGCCCTTCTCTTCCCATTCGAAGCCGACACTGGTGTCCGCGCTGTCGAGTTCCCAGCCGGCGGGCACGTCGAACTTGGTGCCGAACCGCGGGTTGACCACGACCTGCCAGCCGGGAATGGTCGGCTTCTCGCTGTCGGTACCGCGCGGATTGTCCCCACCGCCGGACGCGGTCGCGCTCGGCTTCTTGGACGGCGGCGCCGAAGTGGCCGCGCCCTTCTTGTCGGAGTCGCCCGCCGTGTCGTCCTTGTCGCCGCCCAGGACCAGGAATCCGGTGACGCCGGCCGCGATGACGACGGCCGTGGCCGCGACGATCGCGACGAGCTTCGTCTTCTTGTTGTCACCGCCGCCCTGCGGCGGCTGGGGCGCGCCCAGCGGGACCGTGGGCGTACCCCAGCCCGGCTGACCGGGCTCCTGCGCATACGGGTTGGGCTGCTGCTGATATCCGGGCTGCTGGTACGGATTCGGCTGCTGGTACCCCGGCTGCTGGTACGGATTCTGATTCGGGTCCTGCGGGTTCTGCTCGCCCCCGGGCGGCTGCTGTCCTGGCCACATGAGCGTCAACCCTAGCGGCGTGGGGACACGTTTTTGTCACTGACTCTCGTCAGCGGTGTAGCGGTCACGACTCCGACGGCTGTGCGTCACGACTCCGACGGCTGCGCGTACAGCCGCACGGTGCCGAGTATTTTCTTCACCGTCGCGTCCGGTACCTCCCCGGACACGCCCTTGGCGCCGACGAACGACCACGAGACGAAGTCGCCGTCAGAGTCCCTGAAGGCGAACGTCGTCGCCTTGCCGTCCGAGTCGCACTTGTCCTTCTTTGCGACCCCGGAGGACCGGGACGTGGCCACGCTGCCGGTGATGCCGGACGTGGTGGTGAACGACGACACCGCACTGGTCTCGACGAGTTTCCTGTCCGGCTGTGTGTACGCGCCGTAGACCCAGGCCTTCGAGTCCGCCCGGGCGATCTCCTCGGTGCTCTTGGCACCGTTGTTGCCCTTGCTGCCCGCGCTCGCCAGCGACGTGAAGTCCACGTTCCCGTCCTTGTCCTCGTCGGCGCCGCACCACTTCTCCTTGAGGTTGGCGGGCGCCATCATGGCGACGAGGGGCTTCTCCTCGGGGTCGTCGTCCTCGGCGACGTACGACACCCAGTCCTTCGAGGTGAGGCTCCACTCGGCGGGCACGTCGAAGGCGATGCCGCGTTTGGGGTTCACGACGGCCTTCCAGCCCGCGATCGTCGGCTGTTCACCGGCGGAGGCGCGTGGGTTGCCGGAACTGGTGGGCTGTGCACTGGACTTGGTGGGATCCGGTTCGGCCTTGTCGTCCTTGTCGCCGCCCAGCAGAACGAATCCGGTCACGCCCGCGGCGACCACGACGGCCGCCGCCGCGACGATCGCTACGAGCTTCGTCCGCCCGCCGCCCGGCGGAGGCACGGGCGCGCCCGAAGGGACCGTGGGAGCAGTCCACTGGCCTTGCTGGTACGGGCCTTGCTGGAGCGGGCTCTGCTGGTACTGACCTTGCTGGTACGGGCCCTGCTGATAGGGATTCGGCTGCTGATGGCCGGGTTGCTGGTACGGGTTGGGTTGCTGCCCGCCGCCACCGTTCGGCTGATGCTGCGGATTCTGCCCGCCCCCTGGCGGCTGCTCTCCTGGCCACATGCGCGGCAACGATACTGCGATCACATCGCCGACTTCTGGCCAGGAAGGCTACTCGTGGGTAACGTGACGGTCATGAGCGCAGACCAGATGTCGATCGGCGAGATGCTCGCCGCCACGGTGCCGATGGTCCGGACCCTGAAACTCGAGTACCTCGAGACCACGCCGGAGAAGGCCGTACTCGCCCTGCCCGACCAGAGCGAGTACCACAACCACGTCGGCGGGCCGCACGCCGGAGCGATGTTCACGCTGGGAGAGTCGGCGAGCGGGGCGGTCGTCCTCGCCGCGTTCGGGGACCAGCTGGCGCGCGCCGTACCGCTCGCCGTCAGCGCCGAGATCGCGTACAAGAAGCTTGCGCGCGGGACCGTCACGGCCACCGCGACACTCGGCCGTCCCATCGCCGAGGTCATCGCCGAGCTCGACGAGGGCAAGCGCCCCGAGTTCCCGGTCGCCGTCGCCATCCAGCGGGAGGACGGCGCCGTCACTGGCGAGATGAGGGTCGTCTGGACCTTGCGACCGAACAACTGAGCCTGGTCGCCGCCCTGTTTGCCGGGTCCTGGCAGGTTCCCTGGTTCGAAACTGCCGACGCTGCCCTGTGACCCGTACCGCGTGGGCCTTCACAATGAAGAGCGAAGAGCATGGAGGGCTGGTGCTCTCGGGCCGGGGACCGTGAGTTCGTTGTGGGTGGGGGATGCGATGGTGTTCGTGGTGATCGTCGGTGTCGCTCTGCTCGGGCTCGTCGTCTGGGCGACGGGCGTGTTGATACGGCGGGAGAGCCGACGGCTCGAGACGACCGCCGAGGGTCACCGCATCGAGTCGGCCGCCACGCAGGGCATCCGCGACGCCCGCCGCCGAGCCCGCGCACTCCACCGGATGGGCGGCGCCGGCGGGATCAGCCGCTTGGACGTGCGCGACTAGGGACCCACCCGGAACCTATCCGGGACCTTCCCGGGCGGTTCGGGAGCTCGCCGTCGAGGTCGAGCGACTGCCCGCCCTCGGCGGCTGGCCACCTCCGGGAGGTCCAAACCCGTAGCTCATCGGGCCTTTTGTGCCCGTCGGCCCGTCGGCCCGTCGGCCCGTCGGCCCGCGCGGCACGCCGCCCCGCGGAGCGGTCAGGCGGCGTGGCACAGCACCGCGGGGCCCGCCGGAGCCACGGCGCGGGCCATGGTCGCGTGCACGGGGCGGGCGGTGCGGGCGGTGGCCGGGGCCTGCGCGCGGTTCCGTGCGAAGACGACGAGGCGCAGCACCGCGAAGCGCCCGACACCGGCGAGTGCGGAGGCGGACAGGTAGACGACCTGCTCGAGCACCGCACCGGGCGTCGCCACCAGCTGCTGCAGGACAAGCATCGCCCCGCTGGTCACCGCGTACGCGGCCGCCGCGGACCCGGCCGACTGCACATGCTGGCGCCGGCTCGCGCGCCCGCCCGCGCCGAAGGTGAAGCGGGCGTGCAGTTCGGTGGCCAGGAGCGTGGAGACCACGGTGATCAGGGCGTTGGCCAGGGCCCAGGGAATCCATGAGGCGAGGGCCGCCACGGCGAAGCTGGAGGCGAGCCCCACCCCGCCGCCGTAGAGCACGAAGCGGGCGAATGCGGCGAAGGCGCCGGGTGCCGCCTGCTGCCGGCTCTGCGCTGTCTCCATGATCCGACCCCTTTGCTGGCTCACTCCGCGAAACGCGCACCCCTCGGCCGACAAGACCGAGGGGTGCACTGCTGATGGCATCATCATGGCACATGGATGGCACCATGGCGAGCCATATGTGGTGTCGTCGGTGTCATCATTGGTGTCACGGCGTGGAATACGTCCTTCTCGACGGAGTGCGGGCCATGCGGGCCAATGCGGGCCAAGAGTGACGTGCATCGCCATCGGGGCCGCCATGGAGACCATGTCCAGGTCCCCGTCATGTGCTCCGAGCTGCACGGTGGGCCGGCGGGAAGTCCTTACGAGGAACTGACGCGAAACTGACGGCAGTTGCCCCACCCGTCACACAGACCACTATGGTTCTTCACCTGTCTGCCTCTCGCTCACTGCGGCGTGGAGGCCGGCATCGCCGCGGTGTAAGAAAGCGGCCGCCGCGGCACTGGCGGGCGCCCCGGGTCCTTTCCGGGGCGCCACGCACAGGTCGTCACCGACGCGTTTCCTTCGGTTCGTGTCCTGGTTCCGGCGTTCACCGGCGTTCAAGGGTCGAACGCCGATTGCCGATGGCACGTGTACCCGCGGGCTCACACCGACGTGCCCGCGCACTGAAGGAGTGACGGCTCATGTCCGACACCGTGTCCCGGCGATCGGCCCTGCGTCTGCTGGGCGGTTCGATCGCGGTCGCCGCCGCGGCCACCTCTGCCGGAATCACGACCCCCTCGCATGCTGCGGCACAGGAAAGACGGGATCCCGGCGCGGGCCCGCGCGTCGAGGGCCTGATGGCCGAGCTGACCCTTGATGAGAAGATCTCGCTGCTGCACGGCGCCACCGATCCGGAGTCGCTGGGCCAGGCCGGATACATCCCCGGTGTGGACCGCCTGGCCATCCCGCCGCTCCGCCTCGCGGACGGCCCGGCCGGCGTCCGCGTCACCCGGCACGCCACGGCCCTGCCCGCTCCCGTCCTGCTCGCCTCCGCCTTCGATCCCGCACTGGCCCGCCGCTACGGCCAGGTCATCGGCCGCGAGGGCCGTGCGCTGGGCCAGGACGTCCTGTTGTCGCCGATGGTCAACCTGATCCGCACTCCGTACGCGGGGCGCAACTTCGAGACCTTCGGCGAGGACCCGCTGCTCTCCGCCGACCTGGTGGCCCAGGAGATCAAGGGCATCCAGAGCGAGGGTCTGATCGCGACCGTCAAGCACTTCGCGCTGAACAACCAGGAGAAGGACCGCATGACCCTCGACGTGCGGGTCGACGAGCGGACGATGCACGAGGTCGAACTACGCGCCTTCCAGGCCGCCGTCCGTGCCGGCACGGGCGCGGTCATGGGCGCCTACAACAAGGTCAACGGCACCTTCGCCTGCCAGAACAAGGAACTCCTCACCGGCATCCTGCGCGACCGCTTCGGCTTCGAGGGCTGGGTGATGTCCGACTGGGGCGCCACTCACAGCACCGCTGCCGCGATCACCGCCGGCCTCGACATGGAGATGCCGGACGGCACCCACTTCGGCAAGGCTCTGAAGACGGCCGTTGAGAACGGGAGCGTTGCCGAGAAGTACGTCGAGCGTTCCGTACGCCGCCTTCTGACGGTGATGGACGGCTTCGGGCTGCTCGACGGCAGCGTCCCGCCCCGCCCGGCCCGGGATGCGGCGGCGGGCGCGGCGGTCGCGCTGGAGGTGGCCAAGGCCGGAGCCACGCTGCTGCGCAACGAGAACCGCACACTGCCCCTGACCGGTGCCGCCGCCCTCAGCATCGCCGTCATCGGGCCCACCGGATCGATCCCGTTCGTCAGCGGTGGCGGCAGCGCCCATGTCGTCCCCGACCGGGCCGACAGCCCGCTCGACGCCATCAAGTCCCGTGCGCGGCAAAGCGCGGGGCAAAGTGCGCGGCAAGGTGCGGGGCAAGGTGCTCAGGTTTCGTACGCACTCGGCGAGGATCTCTTCGGCAAGGCCATCCCAAGGGGTGCCTTCTCGCGGGGCCTCGACACCGAGGGCCAGCCGGTCGCCGCCGGGAAGACCTGGACGTACGAGGGAGTGCTCACCGTCGAGGACGCCGACGAGTGGACCTTCGTCATCCACTACTCGGGTACGCGCCCCAAGGTGCTCCTCGACGGCGAGGAACTCTTCCCGGTGGCGCCCGGACTCGCCGAGCAGTTCACCGGCGGCCTCGTCTCCACCGCGCCCGACGGGCTCACCGTGCGCCGCAAGACACTTGACCTTGCCAAGGGCCCGCACCAGGTGAAGATCACCGCGCGAGGCGGTGACAAGGGGCAGGTGTTCCGGCTGCGGCGCGTCACCGGCGCCACCCGTGCCCAGGACGTCGCCCGTGCGGTGCGGGCTGCGCGGGCCGCGCACAGCGTGGTGCTCTTCGTCTACGAGGACGCCACCGAGGGCCAGGACCGCACGACCCTCGCCCTGCCCGGACATCAGGCCGCGCTGATCGAGGCGGTGACGGCGGCGAACCCCCGCACGACCGTCGTCCTCAACACCTCGTCCGCCACGTCGATGCCGTGGCTGGAGCGCACCGCCGCGGTGCTGCAGATGTACTACCCGGGCCAGGAGGGCGCGGCCGCCACCGCCGCCGTCCTGTTCGGCGACTGCGACCCCGGCGGCCGGCTCACCCAGACCTTCCCGCTCGACGACGACTACCACCCGGCCGCCGACGACCCGCGCCGCTACCCCGGCGTGAAAGGCACCGAGCAGTACTCGGAAGGCGTCCACGTCGGCCACCGCTGGTACGACGCCCAGGGCGTGCGTCCGCTGTTCCCCTTCGGGCACGGCCTCTCGTACACCACCTTCTCCTACGGCGACCTGCGCGTACGCGGGTCAGGGCGGGGACTGGAGGTGACCTTCACCGTGCGCAACACCGGACGCCGCGACGGCATCGACATCCCGCAGGTCTATGTGGGCCCCTCGCCGGACCTCCAACTCGACCAGCCGGTCAGGGCGTTGGCCGGCTATCGGCGGATCGGCCTGCGGGCGGGGGAGGAGCGCAGGATCGCCGTGCGGGTCGACGAACGCACCCTCTCCTCCTGGGACACCGAACGCCACGACTGGGTGCTGGGCACCGGCCGACGGACAGTGTGGCTCGGAGCCTCGGCGGGCGATCTGCGTCTGCGTACCGTCGCGGAAGTGCGTACGTGAGCGGACAACAGGCCAACTGGCGGCCGAACACGGGCATTTGGGGCTGCTGATTTACCTGAGTCGAGCCGTGGGAAATGTCGTGGGGGAATAACGTTGGGTCCATGACTGATGAGCCAGAGATCTCTGACCAGGATGCGCTCTCCAAGATCGATACCTCCGTGCCGCAGTCGGCCCGGATCTGGAACTACTGGCTGGGCGGGAAGGACAACTATGAAGTCGACCGTGTAGCCGGTGACGCGTTCCGCGAGATCTTCCCGGGCATCGAGACCGGAGCCCGTGCCGCTCGCTACTTCCTCGCGCGCGCTGTTCGTCATCTGGCCGCTGAGGAGGGCATCCGGCAGTTCCTGGACATAGGCACGGGGCTGCCCAATGTGGACAACACCCATGAGATCGCCCAGCGGGTGGCCCCGGAGAGCCGGATCGTCTACGTCGACAACGACCCCTTGGTGCTGGCGCACGCCCGTGCGCTGCTCACCAGCACCCCCGAAGGCGTCACCAACTACGTCGACGCTGACCTGCGCGATCCGAGCACGATTGTGCAGGAGGCCGCGAAGACGCTGGACTTCGACCAGCCCATCGCGCTCATGCTGATGGGCATCCTGGGCCATATCGAGGACCACGACGAGGCACGCTCGATCGTGCGGCAGCTGGTGGATGCCCTGCCCTCCGGCAGCTATCTCGTGCAGTACGACAGCACGAGCACCAGTGAGGCCTACGTCGAGGCCATCCGGCAGTACAACGAGGGTGGCTCGATCCCGTACATCCTCCGCAGCCCCGAGCAGATCGTGCGCTACTTCGACGGTCTTGAACTGCTCGAACCGGGTGTGGCGTCGTGCTCGCGGTGGCGTCCCGACACCGACGCCTGGGGCCTCCCTGCGGAGGTGCACCAGTACGGCGGTGTCGCCCTCAAGCGCTGAAGCCCGCCTGCTGCTGGCCCCGCCTGGAGATCAGATTTCCTGGAGGATGCGATGGAGGATCGCGGGAGTCGCGTCCGGTGATTCGGCCTCGACCACCAGGTGGTTCATGACATCCCAGTAGCGCTCGATCTCGGCCGGCCTGTCGGGATAGAGGGCACCGGCGAGTTGTTCGAGGTAGACCACATCGGGCAACTGGCCGCCGGGGAGGCGCAGGATGGTCACCGGACCGCCTTCCGCGGCGTAGCCGCCGGCGTGGAACGGCATGATCTGGACGGTGACCTGCGGGAGTCGGCAGATCTCGACGAGATGCCTGAGCTGGGCGCGCATCGTACTGGTGCCGCCCACCAGGCGACGAAGCGCCGCCTCGTCGAGCACGGCCCAGAGATGAGCCGCCGGTTGCCGGTGCAGGATCCGCCGGCGTGTCATCCGCAGCGCGACCCGCCGGTCGATCTCGTCCGCGGAAGCACCCGGGTGGGCGAGCTGGATGGCGGCACGCGCGTAGTCAGGGGTCTGCAGTAAGCCGGGAATACGTTGGACCTCGAAGCAGCGGATGACACTCGCTGCCTGTTCGGCCCCGAGGTACGTCTGCATCCAGGGCGGCACCACGTCGTTGTAGTACTGCCACCAGGCGGGGGTGTTGGCCTGCTCGGCCAGAGCCAGCAGGGTGGCGCGTTCGGCCTCGTCGGTGACTCCGTAGAGGGTGAGCAGATCGGCCACGTCACGCAGTTTGAATCCGTGGCGGCCGGCCTCAAGCCGGCTGATCTTGGACCGGGAGCCGCGGATGACGCGACCCGCGGCCTCACGGGATATCTGCCGCTCCTCGCGCAGTGTGCGCAGCCGTGCGCCCAGGACCAGGCGCGGCACCATGGGGCCCGCCGACTGGCTGTTCAAGACCCCGCTGTCGGACCGAGTACGTGCGACTTGTTCGGTGCCCATGGGCATTCTCCCTGCGGTGAACGCAACTTGGTGCGCATTCAAGCGCTGCGATTTGCCATCTTAGGGGCTGTCGGGTACATGATCTTCGGCTTGACGAGGACTCGATGGACGGCAGGGCCGCCGCCACACGACTGCCTGAGCCGTCTCGGTTCACCTTGTCCTCGGTAGGGGCGTCGGTGAGCATGAGGGTGTCCGGCCGACAGGTGCGTACAGCGCCGAAGCCACCGCCTGAACGAGCCGAAGGAGAGCGGTCATGAGTACGTTCACCCAGCGATCCGTACGGACCACCCCGGAGGGCATCCAGTGGGAGCCCAGCGAACGCTGGGTCCGCGGCCGCAAGGGCGACATCACCGTCGTGGACAGCCGTCACCCCGTTCTCGTCTGGGAGTCCGAGCTCCCCATCCCCGTGTACGCGTTTCCGCGCGAGGAGGTCCGCGAGGACCTGCTCCGGCCTGCGAAGAACCCCCGGACGGGCAAGCACGCCGGATCGCAGATCTTCTACGACCTCGAAGTCGGCGGCGAGCTGCTGGAGAACGCGGCCTGGACCTTCCCCGCCGACGACCTGGCCGGCCATATCGCCTTCGAGTGGTTCGGACGGAGCGGCCGAGGGCTCGACCGCTGGTACGAGGAGGAGGAAGAGATCTTCGTCCACCCCCGGGACCCGCACCATCGAGTGGACGCCATCGCGAGCAGCCGCCACGTCCAGGTCGAGATCGACGGCACGGTCGTCGCCGACACCCGCCGCCCGGTACTGCTCTTCGAGACCGGACTGCCGGTGCGGTACTACATCCCGCGCGATGACGTCCGCGCCGACCTTCTCGTCCCCACCGACCACAGCACCGGGTGCCCCTACAAGGGCACCGCCCAGTACTGGTCGTGGCGGGGCGACGCCGACGTCCCGGCGAACCTCGTATGGAGCTACCCGGACCCGCTGCCCGCGGTGGCCGCCGTCCAAGGACTGCTCGCCTTCTACAACGAAGCGGTCGACATCACCGTGGACGGCGACCGCGTGGAGCGGCCCGTCACCCCGTTCACCAGGACGCTCTCGACGCGACCGACGACCTAGTGTCCTGCGCCAGAGATTCGTCGGCAGAAGCGGGCGAGGGAGTCGAGGATTTCTTCGGCTGTCTTGGTCCAGATGAAGGGCTTGGGGTCTTCGTTCCAGTCCTTGACCCAGGCGCGGATGTCG